>DLLC01000029.1:0-13365 GCA_002476625.1 Porphyromonadaceae bacterium UBA7572
CAATAGTAGAGCGAATCTCCGTCCGCACCCACCACCGATAGGCGGTTAGTGGGCAGACGGCGGTAGCGCTCGTCGGGACGGCCGAGCACGGTGCGCGTGATGCGAAGCGAGGGCAGCAGCGACCAGCCGTAGCCGCAGGGATATGGGTCGTCGTACACTTTGATGCCCTGCGTGCTGTAGCACAGGCTCATCGGAATCTCTACGCCGTCGGTGCTGACAGTGTAGAACTCCACCGGAAACCTCACCGAGCCAGTGGCGAGCGAGGGCTGCGGCGACTCAAACCGACGGAACTGCGCCGTGGCAGGCCGAGGCCCAATCACATCGGCATTGAAAGCCGTGACCGCTTCCTGCCCCCACGCCCCCAAGCTGCACAGCACGCCCGCTAACGCAATCAATACCCTCTTCCAGTACTTCATCGTTTCTAAACGTTAATCCTAAATATCTTGTATCTACTTCACAAAGATAATGTAAACCACATACATAAAACCAAGTTCGCATGAACTTTATGCTAAGGTACAGCCTATCTTCTGCAAAAATAAGGAAAAAACCACTGCACAAAATCCCTTTTCTCCGAAAAACCCAACGCTCCACCACGATGACCTTGCTGATTGAGTATGGTAAAGAGGATGACTCTTGGTATTTATGGCACTTACACTATTGTGAAGTTAATCTTTTAGGCAGGCGAGCGGTATTACTTTCACGCCATCAGGCCGTGTATAAGCCATGTCGCCTCCTGTAATTACCATCATTAAATCAGGCTCACGAAGTTTAATTTGTCTTTCCTTCATATTGTGCTCACACACAAGCCGTTTGATTTCTTTCAGATGTTCTGCACCTTCTTCTATCTCACGACTTCCCAATTTAAACTCGATAAGTGCATATCTGCCATCTTCAAGATGAAGTACGGCATCTGCTTCCAAGCCGTATCTATCATGATAATATGAGACAGAGCCACCGAGCGGCATAGAATACGCTTTTAAGTCACGAATTGCCATGCAGTCAAACAAGAATCCAAATGTTTTCAAATCTGTATAAAGTGCTGCTGGTGACAAACCCAATGCGGCCACAGCTATAGAGGGATCGACAAACTCTCTTTTTGCACCTCTGCGAATTGATGTTGCAGAACGAATAGCAGGGCTCCATGCTTCCACATCTTGAATTACAAATAATCGCTGAAGAGCGCTCTTGTAGACATCGAACGAAGTGTCGCTCACTCCTTCTAAATGTTCATTGACATCTTTAAACACCACGTTTTTTTTCGCTAATGTGGATATGTTGCGAGCATAGCTTTGAAGAATTGCAAATGCAATTTTCTCACTTCTTCTTACTCCGTCAATCGTGGATACGTCTGTATCACAAACGGAACGGACATAATTTTTAACAACTTGCAGTTTTGCTTTATCGAATGGGGCATCAAGAGAAGCAGGCCACCCTCCTCTGCATGCGGCAAATATCAAATCTTCAATAGACATATCTGAAATCACACCGTCAATATCCATATCTGGCTGATCAAATAAACCGCTTAGGGATATTTTACCATTTGATTCCAACGATTCATAAAGGCTCATTGGCAACATTTGCATCTTTGCTATTCGTCCACTGCCTGAATGCTTTATATACTCATTTCTTTTTTCTGGGTCAATAGAATTTGAGCCAGTCATAATAAATTGGCCAAATTTTTTCCGCTTGTCGACCATCGCTCGAACAGAATCCCATAACACCGGGGCCTCTTGCCATTCATCTATCAAACGGGGTGTGTCGCCAGCGAGGAGAAGTGAAGGTTTCACGGCCACAGTGGCTTGATACTTTTCACGCATATCAGGCTCTTGCAGACGAATCACACTTTTTGCTTGCTGCTCTGCAGTTGTGGTTTTACCACACCATTTAGGGCCCTCTATGAGCACGGCACCTGATGATGCTAACAAAAGACCTAAATATTCATCCGCAGTTCTTTTAAGATAACCCATTCTATTGAAACATTTATCGTTGATGCCACAAAGGTAACATTTATTTTTTTCACGCACAAGGCGTTTGGTATTTTTGGGGCATTTTAGTTGGTGTTTTTGGGGCATTTTAGTTGGTATTTTTGGGGCATTTTAGTTGGGGGGGAGTGAAATGATGGCGAGGGCGCGATATTTCATAAAATATCGCGCCCTCGCTGTATTTTGTCAAAGCCTTGAGAGGTGTGGTACCTCCCCCATGTGCAGTGTTTACTTTGCCGCAGCTTTTTTAGTGGCTGCGCGCCGTGTGGTCTTTTTGGCGGCGGCACGACGCACCGATGCCTTGGAGGCGTTGGCCTCGTCGGCCACGATTTCACGGCAGTCGGCAAGGGTCAGTTCCTTGGCGTCCTTACCCTTCGGAATCTTATAGTTGGCCTTCTTGTAGCTGATGTATGGACCGAAGCGTCCGTTGAGCACCTGCAATTCTGGCTCCTCGGGGAAAGTGGCAATCACACGCTGCGCCGCGCTGTTACGGCTGTCGATGATCAGCTGCTGAGCCTCCTCAAGGGTGATAGTCTCGGCCGTGAGGCCTTTCGGAATCGACACAAACTTACCTGCATGGCGCACGTATGGCCCGAAACGACCGATTGAAGCCACCACATCTTCGTCCTCAAATTTCCCAAGGGTGCGAGGAAGCTCAAACAGAGCCAATGCCTCTTCGAGGGTGATGGTCTGCAAACTTTGGTCGGCACGAAGCGACGCGAAGCGAGGCTTCTCGCCACCATCGCCAGTATTCCCCAACTGCACAGCCGGCCCGAAGCGGGTGATCTTCACCGACACAGGCTTACCCGTCTTGGGGTCGTTGCCCAGCATTCGCTCACCCACCTTATGCTCCAGGCGCAGACTTGCCACGCTCTCAATCACGGGATGGAAACTGGCGTAGAAATGCGCTATGGAGTCGTTCCACTGAGTGATGCCCTCAGCCACATCGTCGAAGTCATTCTCCACATTGGCCGTGAAATTGTAGTCGATAATTTTCGGGAAATATTTTATCAAGAAGTCGTTCACCACCATACCCACGTCGGTAGGGATAAGTTTCCCCTTTTCCGCGCCTGTAAGCTCCGTCTTAGTCTTGCTGGTGATTTTGCTCTTCGACAAGGTGAGAACCTCGTAGGAGCGCGACTCGCCCTTGCTCTCGCCCTTGGTGACATAATTACGCTGCTGAATGGTGGAGATAGTGGGCGCGTAGGTGGACGGGCGACCAATGCCCAGCTCCTCCATGCGGCGCACAAGCGAGGCCTCGGTGTAGCGCACTGGCTGCTGGGTGAAACGCTGTGTGGCCTCTATCGACTTCGGCGTCATCACCGTTCCTGCCACCATAGGAGGCAGCAGTCCGGCGTCTTTTTCTGTGCCCTCATCGTCGGTAGATTCGGTGTAAACTTTCAGGAAACCAGGGAAAGTGACCACCTCGCCAGTGGCTGCGAAATGCTCGTCACGGTTGCTGATAGAGATAGTGACGGTGGTTTTCTCAATTTTTGCATCGGCCATCTGCGAGGCTATGGTCCGCTTCCATATCAGATTATAGAGCTTCTTTTCCTGCGCAGTGCCTTGAATCTGGTGCTCCGACACGAAGGTGGGGCGAATGGCCTCATGCGCCTCCTGTGCTCCACGCGAGTGGGTGGTAAACTGGCGACGCTTGTAGTTTTCCTTGCCATAGTTGGCCTCTACTTCCTTAGCAATGGCGCCAAGTGCGAGGGTCGAGAGGTTCACCGAGTCGGTACGCATGTAGGTGATGCGTCCAGCCTCATAGAGCGACTGTGCCACACGCATCGTCTGCGAAACCGAGAAGCCCAACTTGCGTGCCGCCTCCTGCTGAAGAGTGGAAGTGGTGAACGGGGGCGCAGGGCACTTTGTGAGGGGGCGCACAGCCACATCGCTCACAGTAAAAGTGGCGCCCTTGCATGCCTCAAGAAACGCCATTGCCTCGCTGCGGTTAGCAAGCCGGCGGGAGAGTTCGGCTGAGAGCGTAGCGTCAGACCCGTCGGGGCGCATGGCGCTCGTCACACGGAAGTAAGGCTCACTCTTGAAATTAGCGATTTCCTTTTCGCGGTCGGCTATGAGGCGGACCGCCACACTCTGCACGCGTCCGGCCGATAGCCCTGGCTTAATTTTGCGCCACAGCACCGGCGACAGCTCAAAACCCACGATGCGGTCGAGCACACGGCGTGCCTGCTGGGCATTCACCAGGTTGATGTCGATATTGCGTGGATGCTGTATAGCCTCAAGAATGGCTGGCTTGGTGATCTCGTGAAACACGATGCGGCGTGTGTTCTCCGGCTTCAGTGCCAGCACCTCATACAGATGCCAAGCTATGGCCTCTCCCTCGCGGTCCTCATCGGAAGCGAGCCACACCATCTGTGCCTCCTTGGTGGCCTTTTTCAGGTCGGCCACACAGCGCTTCTTATCCTCAGGAATCTCATAAATAGGACGGAAGCCATGCTCCACGTCGATGCTGAAATCGCTTTTGTGCAAATCGCGAATGTGGCCTTGGCTGGCCATCACTTTATAGTCTTTTCCAAGATATTTCTCAATAGTCTTCGCCTTGGCGGGAGACTCAACAATCACTAAATTCTTTGGCATATATATAACCAGTTTTAAATCATATTCACGCCCCTCATTTCGGGCTAAAATGGGAAATCGGGTGCAAAATTAGACAAAAAAACTAACTTACTATAATAATGTGTGCGTTTTTTTGCATTTTTGGCTTTTTCTCTGCTCCATGGCAGACTTGGTCGCTGGACACCAGGAATTTTAAGAGTGAGGATTGCTGATATACTGAACTTTTTGTGCTAAATTTGCACGATAAAAACAATCTTATCAACACTATTTTTGCAATATGGATTTCACAAACAAACACAACGATAACAAAGAGGAAAAGGCCACTGTGGCAGCCACCGACATGCCCGTGAAGCAAACAGGATCACTTGCCGAGCGCATAGGCCGCGTGAAAAAAAGCCGCTGGATCAGGTTCGGCATCGTGTCGGCGCTGTTTGTAGGCTGGGTGGCATGGCTCGGTAGCTGGTGGGTGCTGGTGTTCTGGCTGCTGCTCGCCGACATCTACATCACCCAGTTCATACCCTGGAACTGGTGGAAATTCTCCAAAAATCCTATCGTGCGCAAGGTGATGGGATGGGTAGATGCCATCGTGTATGCGCTCATTCTCGTGTATTTCCTCTTCCTGTTCGTGGGACAGAACTACCAGATACCGTCGTCGTCGCTCGAAAAGACGCTGCTCACAGGCGACTACCTTTGGGTGAACAAGATGGTGTATGGCCCACGCGTGCCGCAGACCCCTCTTCATTTTCCTCTCGCGCAGAACACGCTTCCCGGAGGATTCGACAGCTACATTGAGTGCCCACAGTGGGAATATCACCGCCTGAAAGGCGTCAGAAAGGTGGAGCGCGGCGACATTGTGGTGTTTAACTTCCCAGCCGGCGACACAGTGGCAGTGAATGTGCCCAACCCCGACTACTACACGCTCTGCCTTACCGAGGGCCGCGCCAACGTGTGGGCCGACCGCGAGAAATACGGCAAGGTGAAATACCGCCCCGTGGACCGCCGCGACGCATACGTAAAGCGGTGCATCGGCCTGCCAGGCGAAACGCTGTCGATAAAAAAAGGCATCGTGTATATCAATGGAAAGGCGCTCCCAGAGCCTGAAAACATGCAGCGCAACTACATCATCGAGACCGATGGCACGCCTCTATCAACCGATTTGCTCGACGAGCTGAAAATCAGCAACGAGGCGCGCTCCATGGGCAACGGCACATCGCCTTACGGCGGCGAGCTGTGGTATGCCATGCCACTCACCAAAAGCGCGAAAAACGCCATCGAGCATCAGCCCTACGTGAAAAGCGTTCGCTTCCTCGAAATAGAGGAGAGCAACCCTATGGACTCGGTGCTCACCTATCCTTTAGGCGTGAGAAAATCATGGACGCACAACGACTACGGACCTCTTTGGATACCGAAAAAGGGCGCCACGCTCCGCCTCTCGCTTCAAAACCTCCCCTACTACATTCGCTGTATCAAAAACTATGAAGGAAACCAGGTGAGCGTGAAAGGCGGGAATATCTACATCAACGGAAAAGTGGCAAAGAGCTACACCTTCAAGATGGACTACTACTGGATGATGGGCGACAACCGCGACAACTCAAGCGACTCGCGCTACTGGGGCTTTGTGCCAGAAGACCATATCATCGGCACTCCTATGTTCGTGATTATCTCTTTCGACCCCGACAAACCTTTCCTCAAGAGCATTCGCTGGGATCGCATTTTCAAGGCAGCCAACCCCGACAAGTAATCAGAGATGACCCTTCACAAAGGCACTCCTGTGATAATGGGCAGCATGACAGCCGCAAGTGTGCGCTGCTATGCCGCCATGCTTCACGCCGGAAAGGTGATTGTGGACGCACGGGAATGCAAGCTGCCGCTGCGCCACAGCCATCACCGCTATCTGGTGGACGGGCCAAATGGCGTGCAAATGCTCACCGTGGCACTTGAGAGAAGCACCAACGCCATGCCTGTGCCCATCACCGACGTGAAAATATCGGAACACGGCAACTGGCGGCACCTGCACTGGGGCGCACTCTACTCGGCATACGGCAAGTCGGTATATTTCGACTACATTGCCGACGACTTGCACCACGTGATTTTCGGCAACCAAAGCTCGCTGCTTGAGTTCAACGCCGAGCTGCAGCGCCTTATCATCGACTTTCTCGACCTCCCCATAGAGGTGGCCACCCGCTCCATCACCGCAGATGATATGGCCGAGAGTATCGACCTGCGTGGCAGAATAGGGGGAAAACGCCCCGACACGTTGCCCATCACCGATGTGCCCTACTATCAGGTGTGGAGTGGGCGCCACGGTTTTCAGCCCGACCTCAGTATCCTCGACCTGATGATGAACACCGGCCGAGAGGCCATCTACACGCTCCTCAAAATGATCCCAAAGTGACGCTGTGCCAAAAATCCCATATTCAGACAGTTTCCTAACATAGCCGCATCAAAGACGACAAAGCGGTGAGCGCTATTTCAGATAGTCGTCGAAATAGCGGGTGATGCGCTCGTGAAGGTGCACACTCTGGTGCCCGCGCATATTGTGTGGCTCGCCAGGATACACAAAGAAGTCGGGCTGTGTGCCGGCGGCAATGCAGGCCTTAAGGAAAGAATAGGCGTGCTGCGGCACCACCACGGGGTCGTTTAAGCCAATAATAATCTGAAGGCGGCCTTTCAGGTCTTTTGCCTTGTGGAGCAGACTTGTCTTCTCGTAGCCCTCAGGGTTGAGCTGCGGTGTGCTCATATAGCGCTCGCCATACATCACCTCATACCACTTCCAGTCAATCACCGGGCCGCCAGCCACGCCCACCTTAAACACATCGGGGTAGTTGGTCATCAGGCTGATGGTCATAAATCCGCCAAAACTCCAGCCGTGCACACCCAAGCGGTCCATATCCACAAAGGGCTGTGCGCGCAAAAACTCCACGCCCTTCATCTGGTCCTGCATCTCCACCTGCCCAAGCTGGCGGTAGGTGGCGAGCCCAAACTCGCGTCCGCGGCGGTTGCTGCCACGGTTGTCGAGAATGAAAAGCACATAGCCGCGCTGCGCCATATAGGTCTCCCAGCTGCGGCTGTGCCAGTGCCATCCGGCATCCACATTGCGAGTGTGCGGGCCACCATACACATACACCACGGTAGGATACTTCTTCGTGGCGTCGAAGTCGGGTGGCAGCACCATGCGGTAGTAGAGGTCGGTAGTGCCGTCGGCGGCCTTGATGGATCCACTCTTGTAAATGGGCACGGCATAGCCCTTCCATGGATCGGCGGCGGTGAAGTAGCGCACAGCCTTGCCTGTGGCCACATTCACAATGTCGATATTGCGAGGCACATCAGGCTCTTGATACCAATCAACGGCATACGCGCCAGTCTCGCTCAGCAAGCAGCTATGCACGCCCTTGCCATCGGCGTCGATTAGCATGCGCTTGCCCGTGGCCACATCCACACGGTAAACATTGTTCTGCAAACAGTGAGCCTCGGTGCTCTCAATCACCACTGAGCGGCTCTTGGTGTCGAATCCCACCAACTTTGTCACTTCCCAGTCGCCGCTGGTGAGCTGCTTCACAAAGTTGCCTTTCACGTCATACACATACAGGTGGTTGAAGCCATCTTTCTCGCTTTGCAATATGAATTTCGACGCGTCCCACGGCAGAAAGCGAAGCGGTACGCCCGGCTCAATGTATTTTGGGTGCGACTCGTGGTAAAGCTCGGCAAGTGGCTCGCCTGTGGAAGCGTCGTAGCTCACCAGGTGCATATCATTCTGCGCGCGGTTCATCTGCTGCACATACACAGTGCCTCCGTCGGGGCTCCATGTGATGCCACAAAAATAGCGGTCGGTGGGGTCGCCAGCCTTTAAATAGATGATTTTTCCGCTTGCCAAGTCATACACGCCAATGGTGACAAGATGGGACGTCTGCCCCGCCATCGGGTATTTTTCGGGTGCGGGCGAAGCCATCAAGTGGGTAGTGTCGGTAAGCTCCGGCACATTCACTAAGGGATAGTCGGCCACCATACTCTGGTCCATACGGTAGAAGGCTAATTTGGTGCCCGAAGGATTCCAGAACAGCCCCCCGTCGATGCCAAACTCGTTGCGGTGCACGCTCTGGCCATACACGATATCACGAGAGCCATCAGAGGTGAGGCGCTTCAAATTTCCATCGGCATCGCGCACATAAAGATTGTCGGCATCCACAAATGCCACAGCCTTGCTTTGCTTGCACCACGCCGACGCCTGCGCCTCTTTGGTGCGGTCCTGGCTCCATACCACCTGGTGAGTGCGGAAATTCACGAGTTTACGTTGCCCACCGGTGGTCAGCAGCACAAGGCTCTGCCCGGCATAGGGCATCGACACGCCCCGAAGCGAACGGAAAGCATCGGGCAGTTCGCCCCACTCACGAATCTGGCTAAGGGTGAAAAGCGTTTTCTCTTTGCCAGTGCGCAGGTCCACCTGTGCGCAGAGCGAGTCGGTGGCGTGCACAAGCCTGTCGCCCCACCAAAAGAGCGACTGGTTTTGAGGGGTCATCTGGCGGTAGTTTTTGCCGCCAAAGTTCAAGTCTTCAAGCGTGAACTGCTTTTGTGCCACCACGGCAAAGGTGGAGGCCATCAAAATTATAGCTGTCGAAAAAAGTAGGCGTGAGATGCGTGATACCATATATGTTCTGTTATTCGTTTTTTTTGATGAAAAAAGTCACAAATTATCTGCACACAAAATTAACTAAATTCCATTACACCACAATCATGCACAAGGCTATTTTAAGAGGAAATATGCTGAAGAAATATGTTATAAAACACAAAAACAGAAATGATTACAATAAAATGGAGAAAACTCGTTTTTTTTGATGAAAATATTTGTTTTCAAGACGGAAGTTTTCCTATATTTGCATTCAGAAAAAGCGTGTGAACTCTTTAAGACACTTTCGCCCCTCTGTGTGCGATCGTGGTTTTAATATTTACAAATCATTTAGTCTAAATTTCCCTATGTCGTGAAATACACGAGGTAGCATGTGAATGTGAAATCTATATGGCACGACGACAGATGAAGGCTCTCCTTTCCTCAAAAAGGGCAGCCTTCATTTCTTTTCCACCGCCCCCCCGAGCCGACCGTATTTTATAGGCACGCTATAATGCGACGGGGCTGTGATCCAGAAAAAAGAGATGCCGGGCTGCCACGCAAAGTCTTCTGCGTTACAGCCCGGCATCTCTTTTGGTCGGGGTGAGAGGATTCGAACTTCCGACCTCCACGTCCCGAACGTGGCGCGCTAACCAACTGCGCTACACCCCGAAGTTCTTTCGGGTGCAAAGTTAGCACATTATTTCATTATCTGCAAAATTAATTTGCGGTGTCTTTAGCTGGCGCCACGGACGGCTGCAGGCGCTTGATTTTCTTCACCTGCCATGCCATGAGCAGCACTGCCGTGATGATGGAGCAGGTGTCGGCAAAGGGGAAAGCCAGCCACACACCGTCGATGTGCCAGAAATGTGGCAGAATCAGCAAGAACGGAATGATGAACAGCACCTGGCGCGTGAGGCTCATGAAGATCGACTTGCCTGCCTCGCCCACCGACTGGAAGAAGTTGGTGACCACCATCTGAAACCCTGCCACCCAGAACATGGCGGTGGCCAGGCGCAGAGTGGTGGAGCTGGTGGCGATAAGGGCTGGGGAGGAGGTGAACATGCGCGAGATGGCCTCGGGAAAGAACTGGCAGGCAAGGCAGCCGAGCGCGGTGACCACAGTGCACACGCTTGCCGATATCCAGAATGTGCGCATCAGGCGGTCGAAGCGCTTTGCGCCGTAGTTGTAGCCCACAATAGGCTGCATACCCATGCACACGCCCACCACGAAGGTGATGACAAGGCCGGTGATGGCGGTGAAGATTCCGATGGCAGCCACAGCCGAATCACCTCCGTAGTGATACACGGTGTTGTTGATAACGGCATTGATGACGCAGCCTGCCGAGTTCACAATACACGGAGCCGCACCTATGGCGAGGATGGGCAGCAAGATGTCTTTGCGGAGCCCATAGATGCCTTTCATAAAGTGGATTTCATTCTTTTTGTTAAAGAAATGGGCAAGCACAAACAGCATCGACACTCCCATCGAAATGTCGGTGGCTATGGCTGCACCCTTAATGCCCCACTGGAGCACGAAGATGAAGATGGGCGCCAAAATCACGTTCAACCCTGCGCCTATAAACATGGTGATCATGGCTTTGGTGGGGTAGCCGGAGGCGCGCATGATGTTGTTGTAGGTGAATGTGATATTGTTGAACAGCAGTCCGGGCAGTATGTATAGCATAAAGTCGCGGGCATAGGGAAGCGACACTTCACTGGCTCCGAACAGGTGGAGCACAGGGTCCATAAATATGCCGAACAGGGCAATATAGATGGTGCCGAACACCAGTGTCATCACGATGCTGTTGCCCAGCACCAGCTCTGCCTTGTCTTTGGCCTGCATGCCGAGCAGAATCGACGTGCGCGCGCTTGCGCCAGCGCCGATAAGCACGCCGAACGCAGCGCTCACATTCATCACCGGGAAGGTGATGGCAAGGCCGGCTATGGCCTCAGGGCCCACGCCCTGGCCGATGAATATGCGGTCGATGATGTTGTAGATCGACATTACCACAATGCCCACCACTGCTGGCAGACTGTATTTCCAGAGCAGCTTACCGATGGGGGCGGAGTCAAGTTCTTGAAGTCGGTTATTAGATTTTCCCATATATATATCAATGAATTTTTGGATTGCGACTGCAAAGTTACAATAAATTCCGCAACTATTCGTTTTTATATTTTATATTTCCCCTTACACCCTTATATGCGATGAAAAAGAAAGTATTGGTTGGGGCGCTGCTGTGGCTGACGCCTGGCCTTATTAGCGAAAATTGCGTGGCGGCAGCCGAGACCACCGAAAATATGGGCCACAGGCATTGGCTGGGCCGTGTGGAAGTGGCCACTTACAACGCCCTCGACTGGAGCGTGGAGTGGGGCGTGGACTATTACCCGATACGGTATGCCGGAGTGGGATTAAGTATGTGTGCAGCGGGCGATTTCGGCGGCACCGGGCAGTCGGTGTCGCATGGCGGAATGATGTGTCTGACCAAGAATCTGAACGATGAACTGTGGCTCAGGTGCTCACTCCTGCTTCAGAGCCCTGCGCTGTGGCGCAATGCCGACGGGTCGCTGCGTCTGACCATAAAAGAGGATTGTGGCCTCACGATGCCGCTGCCAGCCAATAAGAATGTGGCTTACACCATGATTCCTAACCAACCCGGCGTGTATGTGAACCCCGCTACGGAATATTCAAAAAACAGTGGCGGGAAACCGTGCTTTATCCATTTCAAGACATCACTTGCCCTCGACCTGGACCGGTGGCAGCTTTGGGCTGGCTACACTTGGAGCAACTTAGACGCTTACAGCGCTGTGAGAAAGGTGAGAATCGGCGGTGTGCCGCTATCGCTGCCGGCAAAGCGGCAGATGAGCGGGGTGCATCTGGGCGTTGGCTACAGGTTTTAATAAAGAGTGCGTTCCGCACGGCGCCCGCGCATGCCGCGCAAAAAATAAAGGTGAAATGATGGCGGAGTGTCGAGGCTTTTGTATCTTTGTGAATAAAATCGGAATATTATGCGCCCACACATTCTGCCACGGCGGAATAAGGGGCTGAACCAAAAGTATATTTAGTAAAATCACCTCTGAAATGAAATTTGCAGAAAAATGTAACTCGCTTTTCGATGCCACCGTTGCACTTTACCACCGCACCGACGATGTGGACGCTAAAGTGGCCAATCCCTACGAGGAGGGCACCATCGAGGCGAAGCTCTTTGTAAAAAACTGGATCGACACCGTGCAGTGGCATCTGGAGGACATTATCCGCGACCCTGATATCGACCCTGTGGAGGCTCTGGCGCTAAAACGCCGCATCGACAAGTCGAACCAGGACCGCACCGACTTGGTGGAGGATATCGACACCTACTTCCGCGAGAAATTCGCTGGCGTGAAGGTGCATGCCGATGCCACTATCAATACCGAAAGCCCGGCGTGGGCCATCGACCGCCTTTCCATCCTGGCGCTGAAAATCTACCACATGCGTGAACAGGCCACCCGCACCGACGCCGACGCCTCTCACCTGCAGCGCTGCCAGGCCAAGCTCGATGTGCTGCTGGAGCAGCGTGCCGACCTCACCGCCGCCATCGACCAGCTTCTCGACGACATAGCCGCCGGCAGAAAATTCATGAAGGTGTATCGCCAGATGAAGCTCTACAACGATCCTGCCACCAACCCGGTGCTTTATGGCAAAAAATAACGCACCGAGGGGCATGACCGTGCTCGTGACGCGCTTCTCGGCGCTTGGCGATGTGGTGATCAGTGTGCCCGTGCTCTACTCGGTGTGCCGCGCCTATCCCGATGTGCGCTTTGTGATGCTCACACGCCCCTGGCCAGCCGAGGCGCTGATTCAGCGTCCGGCCAATCTTACCGTGGTGGGAGTGGATCTGAAAAAGTATGGCGGGCTGGCAGGAATGCGCCGGCTTGCCGCTGAGCTTCGCGCCGAATATGCCATTACCCACATGGCCGACCTGCACAGCGTGATGCGCACGTGGGCCATAGGCTTCTTTATGCGGCTTCATGGCGTGAAGGTGGCGCGCATCGATAAGGGCCGCCCTCAGAAGCGGGCATTGGTGAAAGGTAAAATCCATGAGCAGCTCACCACTTCACACGACCGCTACGAGGCGGTGTTTCGTGCGCTTGGCTTTGTGTGGAAGGAAACTTTCAGCGGCTATGCCCCAATCAGCGGCAGCGCGCTGGTGGCTCAGAAGCAGCC
>DLLC01000029.1:13392-17403 GCA_002476625.1 Porphyromonadaceae bacterium UBA7572
AGCCCGGTGAGCGCTGGGTGGCTGTGGCTCCTTTCTCGCAGCACCGCGGCAAGGAATACCCGCTTCCACTGATAGAGAAAGTGGTGGAAAGCCTCACGCGCACCGAAGGCCTGACGGTGATGCTATTTGGCGGTGGCGAAAAAGAGAAATTGGCACTTCGGCCCATAGTGAAAAAATACGCCCACACGGTGTCGGTGGCAGAAATCAAGCACACCTTCACCGATGAGTTCGCCCTGATGCAACGATGCGACGTGATGCTCTCGATGGACTCCGCCAACATGCACCTTGCCTCGGTGGCGGGTGTGCCGGTGGTAAGCGTATGGGGAGCCACCCACCCGTTCTGCGGGTTTATGGGCTGGAGGCAGAGCCTTGAGGGCGCCGTGCAGCTTCCTTTGCCGTGCCGCCCATGCTCCGTGTTCGGGCAGAAGCCGTGCAAATATGGCGATTACCGGTGCCTCACGGGCATCGATCCGGAAATTATAGTAAACAAAATCAAGAAAGTGATATATGGCTAAAAAGATACTCGTGACGGGGGCCGGCGGCTTCATAGGAGGCTTTATCGTGGCAGAGGCGCTCAAGCGCGGCTACGACACTTGGGCGGCTGTGCGCAAAACCACCAACCGTGAGTTTTTACAAGACGAGCGCATTCATTTCATAGAACTCGACTTCACCAATGCCGACGCGCTACGGTCGGCGATCAGCCAGGAGGCTGCAGAAATAGGGGGGCGATGGGATTATGTGGTGCACAACCTCGGTGCCACCAAGGCTGCCAACTACCTCGATTTCGAGCGTATCAACTATGGCTACATGCGGCTGCTCGTGGACACGCTCAAAGCCATCGACGCCGTGCCCGACGTGTTTCTGCTGATGAGCAGCCTGAGCGTGATGGGGGTGGGCGACGACGAGGGCTACACGCCATTCAAGATTTCCGACGACCCTGTGCCGAACACGCGTTACGGAATGTCGAAGGCCAAGGCGGAAAACTACCTGAAAATGGTGCCCGACTTCCCTTACACCATTTTCCGCTGCACAGGTGTGTATGGCCCGCATGAGCGCGACTACTTTTTGATGATGAAGTCCATAGCTTCGGGATTCGACTTCAGCGTGGGCTTCCGCAAGCAGATGCTCACTTTCATCTATGTGAAGGACTTGGCCACAGCGGTGATCAAAGCCCTTGAGGCAGGGCCGAAGCGGCGCCCCTACTTTATCAGCGAAAACAAGGGCTACACGCAGAAGGAGTTCCGTAAAATCGTGTGCCACGAGCTGAACAAAAAGTTTGTGCTGCCGGTGGTGTGCCCGATATGGCTGGTGCGCATCGTGTGTGTGCTCTGCACTATCTACACCAAGTTCACCGGTAAGCCCACCACGCTCAATGTGGACAAGTTTCGCATACTCAAGCAGCGTAACTGGCTATGCGACACCTCCGACACCGAGCGCGACTTCCACTTCACGCCCCAGTACACCCTTGAGCAGGGCGTGAAGGAGGCCATCGACTGGTATCGCCAGGCCGGCTGGCTCAAATGAGCCTACAGAGGCGATGATGCCTGCCAAAACACAAAATGGTAATTTTGCATACAAAAAAATGGGGCTGTGCCATAACGACACAGCCCCATGTATATCTCACTAATTGTGATGTGCGGCGTGCAAAAGTGAAGGCTCTACTCCACAATCACCTTAGTGGCTCCATTCCCACTCACTGTCACCACATATACACCAGCCTGCACAGGCACGCTCACCTCGCTGGAGGCATTTGAAAGCTGTGCCACCACACGGCCGTCGATAGAGGCCACAACAATTTTAGCTCCAGCGGCGTTTGCCACGTTGATGCAGCCATCGCCCGCGGTCACAGAGGCTTTGCCCTCAAGGGTGGTGGTGATGCCAGTGGCCTCACTGGTCACATCGAGCTTGTAGCAGTAGAGATAGAGGGTGCCGGCGTCGGAAACGGCATGCAGACCCACGAAGTAGTCGCCATCGGCCGCTGGTGAAAATGTGCCGGTCAGCTCCATGGGCGAGCGGTAGCCGCCCTCTATTATGGTAGCTGGTATCACGGTGCTGGTCATCGCTTCAGCCGTGGCAGCATCGCCCACCTTCACTTCCGCTTTCTCGGTGTAAGGGTCCATGGCGTTGGCAAACTGGGCCACAATGGTGTATTTATTGCTGGCCTTCATCTTCAAAGGCGGAGTAATGAGCCAGTCGTCGGCAGCGTTGTCGTTGTTGAACACATATTTAGCCCCACGGAAATCGCTGCCCCAGGTCGAGCCGTCGCCGTTTGCGTCGATAGTGGTGTAGAGGCTAAAGTTGCCATCGCTGAAGTCTTTATTGTAAGGCACCTGAAGAGCTTCACCAAGCACCACCTCGTTAGATTTGGCAGGAGTGGCCTCATAGTCGCCGTCCACAGCCACCACCTCGTAATAGAAGCTGCCGAGTTTGCCCACGCTGTTGGCGTCGGCGCATTCAGTGCCCTTCACGCCCTTAGCCACCGCCACGCTGTCGGGGTAGCGGGTTACATTATAAGTGACAGTGGACGGGTCGAACTTAGCGCCATGAGCGCCAGTGGTCACAGCTTCCCATTTCACCGAAGCACCATCTTTTGTGCGTGCAGCACTCACATGGCTTACCGAAGCCGGCACATCGAGTCCGAAATACTGCTTGCAGATGTACTCGGGGCCATATCCAGCCGCATTCTTTGCGCGGGCCGACACGCTGTGCTCTCCACGCTCCACGTCAAGGTCGACACTCACGCTGGCTCCAGCAGGAGCATCAGCAGAAGCTTTCACCACGCCATCGACCAGCACCTCGTAAGCGAGGCTTCCGGTGATAGGCGCGCCACCGTAAGTGGCAGAGGGCAACACGAGTGTGGCCTTGCCGCTTAAGGCCGACTCGGCAAACGAGAGAGCCAGGCTTGCGGGAATTTCAGGCACTCCGGCAGCAAACACCGGCGTTTTGGAAAACACGCCCACAAATTCCTTCCCGCCTGTGGCCCAGGTGGAGACGCGTGTGGCTTTGCCTGTGGAAAGGTCCACGGTGTAGATGCCGCTCTGGCTATCGTCGTCGTTGAAGGCGCACCAGTAAAATTGCTTTGTGCCGAAATCGAAAGTGGCATCTTGCAAATATTTTGGCTTAAAGCCTGTGTCGCCAATTATAGTGATAGACCCGTCCTCTGGACTGATTTTGCCAAACTTACCCTCGTCGTTCACAAAATAGAGCGTGCCGGTGGCATCGCTTGCGAGCGCGCTGAACGAATGGTCAAGGAAGGCGATGGTGTCGCAGGCGGCTGTCTGGGTGTTGAGCGTGCCAAAATAGAACTGCTCACGCTCCTCACTGTAGAAGCTACCATAAATCTTCTTGGTCACAGGACTAAAGGTGAGCGATGTAGCCACTGAGGAGTGGGGAGCCTCCACCTGATTAGTGAGTGCCCATGTGGAGGGGTTGTAGGAATTCAGATGGCAAGAATTAATGTTGCCATACTTGGTGGTGTACTCAATGGCAAAATAGGCGGTGTCGGCCAAACATGCGCCGCCGTTGGCCTTTGTCACAGCATCCGCCACTTTCTTGACCGATGCGCTCGATGCCACATCGGTGGAGTAGATGCCAGAAGGAGCCACATTTTTGGTGGCCTCATCGTAGATGAGATTGCCGTAAAGCGTAACATTGCTTCCCACGGCTGCAGAAGCATTTGCGGCAAGTGCCGAGACCGACACAAAGGCCGCGGCTAACAAAGAGTAGTTAGTTTTCTTCATATAACATGTTTTTAATAAAAAATCACTTAGCCTATAACAAATTGTAGAATAATGTTGTACAAAATTATATAATTTAAAGAATTTAAACAATAAAAATATCAATTATTTCGCGTCAGCAACACGTTTTGCACAATGTGTAAAAATGACCAATACACCACAAATAGGTAAATATGGTGCACACATTTGTTAAAATAAACAAAAAGATAGGTAAAATTTTGCGTCAGCTCTTGCAGTTAACAAAATCTTACCTATCTTTGCAATGTGTTTTTCA
>DLLC01000029.1:17426-31892 GCA_002476625.1 Porphyromonadaceae bacterium UBA7572
GTTTTTCATGGTATTAGATTTAAGGTTAATTAAGATTGGTTGTCGTGAGACAGTCAATCTTTTTTTTATGCCATTTTCTGGCTAACGCCGTCAGCGGAGCACCACGGTGCGGAAGCCAAACGAGCGGAAGAGTTTTTCAAGCTGTGCCCTGCCCGATTGCGCCGCCTTCTCCATAATGCCGCTTTTCATAGCCTCGTCCACAAGCGCGTTTTGCAGGTCGGCGTGAACCGTCTGCACTCGGTCGTGAGGCCAGTTGCCGTCGTCGATAAACACCTCGCAGTCCTTCGGGTTGCAGATGGTGTCGAGCACCTCCACCGGCGGCAGTTTCACGAACAGGGTGTCGCCATTGATTTTCACCGCGTCGGGGGCAAGTTTGTCAAAATCATAGCCTGCGCGCAGGGTTCCGTGCCCGATTAGGCAAATGCGGTCGCGCTGGCGAAGCAGGTTCTTCAGCCAGTTGTCGCTGGTCTTCTCTTCCGACACAGTCACATCGCCATAATAGCACGCTGTGGTAAACTTCTTGATTTCACGGATTTCCGTCACCACATTGGGCGTCTGATCGATTTTCACCACTGGCTGCTTCTCGCTGAAGGGCCACCACTTGTAGGTGTCGGCCACAAAAATATAGGCCATACCCGTGATTGCCACCACAAGCAGCAGTGTGATAATATTTTTTGTGAGTTTGATCATCATTTCTCAAATTTAATGGTTACACTTTTATAGCCCAGCCGTGTGAGCATTCGCTCAAAGAATGTGCGGGCATTGCGCTCGGCATCGGCAAGGATGGCATATTTCCCGCTTGTCACATCGGCAAGAATCGACTGCTCGCCTTGCTGGAGCAGGAGCTGGCGCTCCTCTGCCGTAAACTGATGGCGAAACCCTGTGGCCTCGTTCTCCACAAGCCGCACCTCGGAGAACGGCATTTTATACGAAAGCACCTTCACCTTCGGTAGCGTCACGGTGATGGCCATGGCTGAGGAGTCGATACGCGTCTGGCTGTCGTCGTAGTCAGCCATGTCCACGCCCGCCTGCAGATAAGCGTTGCATTTAAAGAGCACGCGCTTCTCTCCCAATTTCCACCAAGTGCAGTCTTTGGCCTTGATGATTTTCGACACGGTGTACTGCACAGTGGCAAGCTGCCCGGTGGCGGCCATCAGCTGCACGCGGTCTGCTGGTGGGCTCACCTTTGGTGCGGGCAAGGGCTTCTGGCACGCGCCAAGGCCCAGCACCAGGGCTAACGTGGAGGCGAACAGCGTGAAGCGATAAGCGTTTTTACGATTTGTTTTCATGCGTGATAAATTAATTATTTTCAATATAGTTGCGGATTAGACGCTATTTCTCGGCGTTGGTTTAAGCGCGCGCACTTACGCCATACGCGCCACCTGCCACGCCACCGCAAACATACATATCCGCGTAAGCCACCGCAAGGGCAAAATGGCTACACACGCACATAAAAAAACTGTGGCACTCATCAAATGCGCCACAGCCAAAGTCCAGCCCCCAATTGAGCCGGTATATTTTTTTAAAATTATTGCTATTTTTTAGAACTTATAACCTGCCGAGAGGTAGAAATTCTTGTTGGCTCCTGTTCCCTTCTGGGTATTGAGCAAGCCCACATCAAAGCCAAGCGACACTGAATAGTGCTTATAAAGGTCGATACCGGTGCGCAAGCCTAAGCCCATGTCGAAGCGACGGAAGCCAAGGTCACCGAACACGGTCTTGCCGTCGGTCTTGCCAAACAGTCCCACAGCTAAATACGGACCCATTTCATAGAAGAACTTGAAGTTCTGGTTGATGATGTGGCTGTAACCAGCGTGGATAGGGATTTCGAGGTAGTAAGGGTTATACACGGTTTTCTTGCCATCCGCCTCAAATTTGCCGCCCTTCAGCGAAATAAGGGCCGCCACATTGCCATAAATGGCATTTTCCTGGGTGAAGAACTTGAAGTCCCTCGAGGCACGCACACCTGCATGGAAGCCTACGCGCGACACGATGGTGTTATAGCTAATGTTGGAGGCTTGCACACCTGCCACCACCTCAAACTGCACGTCATTGTTCTCGTTTTCTGCGCGAGCCACACTGGACAACGCCATAATGGCTATCATTACAATCGATAAAACTCTTTTCATTTACTTGATATTATATATGCGTTTTTTGATTATTTGGGCAAAGTTAATCATTTTTTTTTGCCCGAATGCCACAGCCTTTCCATTTTCATCGCCATAGGCAGATAATGACCAATAATTCAGCAAAATCACCGAATAGTAATCATCACAGCATATCCACGCTGCACGAATGCCCACCCCGCTAATTTTTTCACAGCGGTGAGGTGGTATATCACAGCACCGCCCCCCATTTTTTTAGAGTTATCTGAATTTGTCTCAACTGCTGATTTCCGCAGTGTCATTAAGTTTGGATAGGTTGCAGCTGTGTCACTTCCCGTTTGGCTTTTTTCCAAGAAGGGTGGCGTTGCGGCGCAAGCCTGCGAGCTTGGCGCGCTTGATGGGGCTGTGGCGAAATGTGGCGGAAAACTGCTCCTGCGTCATGTCGAGCACACGCTGGCGTGTGAGATGCAACACCGCCTCGCGGGCCTGAAACTCTGGGCGTGTGGTGGGCTGTGCCCCTCGGTTGTGCGGGCAGCAAAGCTGGCACTCGTCGCAGCCATAAAGATGGTTGCCTATTTTTTCCGTAACCCAGTCGGACAGATGCTCATCGCGGTTTTCAATCGTCTGGCACGACAGGCAGCGCGCCGCGTCAAGCGTGCCACCGCTCAACGCCCCTCCCGGACACGCCCACTCGCAGGCGTGGCATTCTCCGCACGAGAGCGTGCAAGGCTCGTCGGCAGGCAATTGAAGCGTGGTCACCAACTCGCACAAGAAGAAGAAACTCCCCTTGCCTGGGATAATCAGCAGGGTGTTCAGCCCTATGAATCCAATGCCGGCCTGCTGAGCCCAGTATCGCTCAAGAATGGGAGCGCTGTCCACACACACGCGGCACTCGTGCCCAGTGGCAGATTTGATAAACGCCGCCAACTGGCGCGCCATGTCGCGCACCACCTCATGATAGTCGGAGCCATAGGCATAACGCGCCACCTGCGGCGCGTCCACGCTCTGAATCTGCCGCGGCAGATAGTTCACCGCCAGCGATATCACCGTCTGCGCCCCTTCCACCAAGGCGGTGGGGTCGAGACGCAGGTCGGTGTGATTGCCGGCCCACTGCATACAGTGGTTCTTGCCGTCGGCAATCCACTGCGTGAAAGCCCGTGCCGCATCGTGGTTCACCGGCGCGGCATGGGCAAAACCTACGGCATCGAAGCCTAATCGGCGTGCCTCGGCCTTGATGGCCTCACTTATGCGACATTGGGATTTTTGCAAATTCGTAACCTTCACTGCGCAGCCACTCTATGGCTCGTGGCAGCGCATATTTCATATTCTTCTCTGCTTTGAGCGAGTCGTGAAACACGATGATAGAGCCACCGCGCGCAAAGTGCTTCACATTGTTCAGCACCTGCTCACCATTGAGCTTGCGGCTATAGTCGTGGCTCACGAGGTCGTACATGATGATGGCGAAACGCGAGCGCAGCACCTTCGACTGTGCCCAGCGCAGCAGGCCGTGGGGCGGACGGAAAAGGGAGGAGTGGATCAGCTCGTTGGCCTGAAACACATTGTGCAAATACACTTTGGTGCTCACCTTCGCGCCCTGCATGTGGTTCATGGTGTGGTTGCCCACACTGTGGCCACGGCGCATTATTTCCTGAAACAGTTCGGGGTTGCGCTTCACATTCTCGCCCACGCAGAAGAATGTGGCCTTCACCCCATAGCGGTCGAGGGTGTCGAGCACCCACGGCGTCACTTCGGGAATGGGGCCGTCGTCGAATGTGAGATACACGGTGCGAGGCTTGAAGTGCAGACGCCACACCGTTTCGGGAAACAGCATGCGGTAAAGCAGTGGCGGACGTTCCACCAGCCGATTGAGATAGCGTTTGATGCCCATATTATGAATAATCGTGTATGGATGATACAAAAAAACACAAAAGGCGGACTTTTTTGAGGTGCCGCCTTCTATGTGGATTCTTAAAAACTATTCTTCGCCGGAGGATGGCCCACCGCCAAACATTGTCGAGAAGCCAGAGTCTGCCATTCCGCCAGAGCCAAAGCTGTCGGCAGGAGCCGCCACCGCCTCCTCTTGCGGCTGCTGCTGCTGAGGATGCTCCTTCTGCTGAATCAGCATCTGGATGGTGGCCTGCACCGCTTTCACGTCCACGCCAAGGGCTGCCACCTTATTCAGCAAGGCTCGATAGCCAGCCTTGTTAATCTGCTCGTAGAACATGAGCAACTGTGGCACATAGCTGTTAGCGATGTAATTGTCGATATTGCAGGTGCTAAGCATTGGATACAGGGCGTTCAGGCGCTGTGCGAAGGCCGTCCATCTGGCAAACTGCATCACATCATTCTCCACAAGTGTGGCGGCAGTGGTGCGGTAAGCCTGCTTTTTGGTGAGCTGGAAGAGGCGCTCATATACGCGCGCCATCTGCATGCGGTTGTTGAATGTGTATGGGCAAGCCTTTTCCGACATCTTGTCCTGCATCAGCGCAAGCACTTTCTCAGCCTTGCTGACGCGGTCGGCGTAGAACTTGTCCACATCCATACCGTAGAAAGTCTTCGGATTCTTCACATCTTTCACCTTCACCTGTGAGGCCTCAGCCTCTTCCACGAGGTCGCTGGCGAGCGTGATAATCATCGTGCGGGTGGTGTTGACCATACGGCGCACGGTTTCGTCGAGGTAAATTTTACCGGCACGGCCTTCTGGTGAGTCAAGTCCGCCCCAGCGGAATTTTTTGGTCACGTTCTCATACATCTTGTCGGTGTTCGACTTAATTTCCTCGCCATATTCCTGGGTGCGCAGCGGGGTAATCTGGTACGCCATACCGGTATTTTGCATATATGGAGTGAACTCGGCGTACATGTCGTCGGCCACGGTGCAAGCGAAGTAGACAGGGCGTTTCCAGCCTTGGGTGATGCTGGAGTTCACAAGGTCGAGCACCATCATGTCGCTCGCTGAAGCCCAGCCATTCTGGTGGGCATCGCCAAACGGCACGTTGAGCTGATCCTCTGCATAGTCGCGCTTAGCGGCAGAAATCACGCCAGCCTTCACCGCAGCGTCGGCATTTGAGGGAATAAACAGGTTGCCACTGTCGAGCTTGCCTCGCACCACGCCATCCTCGTCACGCTCTGCGTCGGAGGAGTAGAACTTCTTCAGTGCGTCGGTGGCCGACAGGATGTTGTACATTCCACCGTCGGTCTCGATTGTGGTGCCCGCGCGGTTGCCGTAGGCGTAACTGAGCGAACCTGCCATCATGGGCAGTGGAGCCGACTTGTAGGCGGCGCGCTGCATCTGGGCTATATACCAGTCGGTGGAGAGGTAGCTCAAGTTCACCACGCGCACATCGGTGCGGTAGCCTTCCACTTCCTGCAGATACCACAGCGGGAAAGTGTCGTTGTCGCCGTTGGTGAAGATGATTGCGTTCTGGTCGAGGCTCGACAGATAGTTCATGCCGAAGTCGTGTGCCGTCTTGCGGTAAGAGCGGTCGTGGTCGTCCCACGTCTGGCTCACCATCTGCAATGGCACGACAACGCCAATCGCCACAGCCACCAATGCCATGGCCTTCGATGCTCCGCTCGACTCTATCTCAGCCTCAGCCTTTGCCTTCTTGGCACGCTGAATGAGCTTCATGGCCATGCTCCACAGGCCAGCCACACCCATGCCCACCCAGATGGCGTAGGCGTAGAAGGAGCCAGCATAAGCGTAGTCGCGCTCACGGGGCTGCAGCGGTGGCTGGTTGAGGTAAAGCACAATGGCTATGCCTGTCATGAAGAACAGGAAGAACACCACCCAGAACTGCTCAATGCCACGCTTGCCGGCAAACGCCTGCCACAGCAAGCCTATCACACCGAGCAACAGCGGCAGACAGTAGAACACGTTGTGCCCCTTATTTTCCTTTCCATATTCGGCAGGGAGCAGCTCCTGGTCGCCGAGGCGGGCGTTGTCGAGGAAGTCGAAGCCAGTTATCCAATTGCCTCGTGTCACATCGCCCATCTCGCAGTTCAAGCCCTGCACGTCGTTCTGGCGACCTGCGAAGTTCCAAAGGAAGTAGCGCATATACATATAGTTGAGCTGATAGCCAAGGAAGAACTCAATGTTGTTCAAGAACGATGGCTTGGGCAGCATTTGCTGCGCCTGGCTGAAACGGTTGTCGGGATTGCCGTTCTCATCCACGATGATGGTGGCGAGCGTTTCGCTGAACGGCTTGTTGTTCACATCAAAATAGGTGTTGTAGTAGTCGGCATGGTTAGGCGACCAAATGCGGGGGAACAGCATGTTCATCTCGCTTGGATACACTGGATCCTTGGCATAGCCAGTGCCCACATAGTGGTCGGGCTGGTCGGCCGAGGTTTTCACCACGCGCGCCCACTGCTTGTTGCCTTTCTTGAAGCGAGTGGAGGCTGTGCCTTGGGCGTTGCTCTGATATTGTGGCGTGCTGGCAGTATATGCAGGTCCATAGAGCAGCGGCGTCTTGCCATACTGGTCGCGGCTCAAGTAGCTCGACAGGGCGAACATATTGTTCGGTGAGTTCTCGTCGAGCGGAAGATTGGCGCTTGAGCGAATGATGATGAGCGAGTAGCAAGAGAAGCCTATGAATATCATGAGCGAGCTGATGAGGATATTACTCATCACGCGGCGGTGCACCTTCTTCATGAAATAGAACAGGTACACGCCCAGGGCGATGACGAGCACAAGTGGAATGAGCAGGTTGTCGCCAATAAAGAGCATTCCCGAAATGAAGATGGCTGCGAGAAACGACACGCGCATCACCACGCCGTTGGTGCCCTTATACATTTCATAAATGGCCCACGAGAAGAGCACAAGGGTGAGCAGCGCATAGAACAGCACGCCTGAGTTGTAAGGCATGCCGAGGGTGTTCACAAAGAACAGGTCGAAGTAGCCGCCAAGCTCCACGAAGCCGGGCTCCAGACCATATAGAATGGCTACAATCACGGCAAACGACACCACCAATGTGATGAGCGAGCCTTTGACCGATGTGTCTTTCCACTTGCGGTAGTAGAATATGAGCGCAAGGGCGGGAATGCAGAGCAGGTTGAGAAGGTGCACACCGAGCGAGAAGCCAAACACATAGGCTATGAGTATAATCCAGCGGTCACTCTTCGGGTCGTCGGCCTGGTCTTCCCATTTGAGCATCAGCCACACCACAAGGGCCGTACAGAACGAGGAGAACGCATACACCTCAGCCTCCACGGCTGAGAACCAGAAAGTGTCGCTCCAAGTGTAAACCAACGCGCCACACACACCGCTGCCCATCACCACAAGGTATTGAACAAGGCTCATCTGGTCTTCCTCGCCGTCTTTCACCACCAGCTTCTTCACTAAATGGGTCACCGTCCAGAAGAGGAACAGAATGGTGCCGGCGCTCAAAAGAGCCGACATTGAGTTGACGCATTTGGCCACGGCCGTCACATCACCGCCGGCAAAGTTGGCGGCAAAGCGACCCACAAGAATGAAGATAGGATTGCCGGGCGGGTGCCCCACCTCACTCTTAAATGCTTGAGCAATAAATTCCGGGCAGTCCCAGAAACTCGCTGTGGGCTCTATGGTGAGCAGATAGGTGATAGCCGCCACCAAAAACACGAGCCAACCGAGCGTGTTGTCGATAAGTCTGTACTTTTTCACTTTATTTTTTAATTTAAATAATTATTATCGTAGCAGAGGCATTCTGTGGAATGGCGCTTATCCGCCACCCAATCCACAGAAAGGCGCATCTATTAATATCTTTATTCGTGCAAAGTTAGTGATATTTTCTGAAATAGTATATCCACCCACACAACGCATTGACACGCCACCGTTCTAAAAAATGCAAAATCACATAGCGAGCCTTGCAGTGCCCATATAAAAGGGGCTACGGCTGTGGCTTGATTTTGTCGGCCTCTTCCCTGTATTTCGCCAAATCGCCGCCCTCGAAGAGCAGCACCATCAAGTCGTTGCCCCCGAAGCCAACAAACGCATACAGCATACAGCTCTGCCCGATCGCGTCGGTGGTGATATAGTAGCGGGAGACCTTCCCTCCAGCGGTCACTTCCTCGCTATATAGCGCGGAGTCGGGCAAGGCGGAAAGAATGCCCAGCACCTCGTCGCGGTGGCTGGAATTGCCATGAACCGTGCACGAGCACCTTCCCAGTGCTTTCGGCACCTCTTTCTGGCTGAGCTGTACAAAGCCGTCAAGGGCCGAGATGCGCTCATACGCCTGCCGCAGAACCGGTTGGCACGGCAGTAGCTGCGAGCATGAGTCCTGCGCCATTGAAGTCAAAAATCCACACACGCCAATCATCAGCGCAAGCAATATCTTCTTCATTTCTATCTATGTCTTAAAAAATTATTATATGGAGCAAAAGTAAAAAACATTTTTTAAAAACCACCCCCTTTCCGACCAGATTTTATGAAGCGGATTAAACTTTGTGGAGCGGCGTGAAGTCAAAGGTTGCGTAAAGGTGAATGTGAGTTGGAAGTTTTCGTTTTTTACTTTACCTTTGCACTTGGTTAACAACTCGTAACAATGAAGACTCTAAGATTCATAACGATAGCACTCGTGATGGCTTTTGCCGTAGGCGTCACTCCCAAAGCGGGAGCGCAAACCATACGCGACGCCAGCCACCACAACATTGGCCGCATATCGCCCAACGGCACCGTGCGCGACAACGACTCGCGCCCCATCGGCTTCTTCGACCGCGACGGCGTGATCCGCAACAAGAACAGCAAGCAAATAGGCCTTATCAAGGGGCTGCAAATCTACAATAACGCCGGAGAGCGTATCGGCTATATCCTCACCGACGGCACCGTACGTGACGGTGAGAGCCGTATTCTCGGCAACATCGACCGCAGTGGAAAAATCTATGATGCCGCTGGGCGAATCATTGGCTACGCCCAAAGCGTGCGCTACGAGTGGATAGCCTGCTACTTTTTCTTCCATTTCTTCGACTGAGGAAAAAGCGCTTCCCTACTCTGCCTAATCAACTCTTCCACAACTCCTTCTGAGCACCATTTTATATGATAAAACGCAACATTCTCCTCTTCCTCGCAATCATAGCTATGGTTGCGACCACCTCTGCCCAAGTGAAAATTCCAAGCGACTCTGTGCTGCGCCGTTATGCCGCACAAATGCTGATGGTGGGCTTTAAGGGCAACTCTGTGAACGACCAAAGCGACGCCGCACGCTACATTCGCGACCTGAAAGTGGGCTGTGTGGTGCTCTTCGACATCGACCTGACGGGCTCCGCAAAAATCGGCTCGCGCAACATCACCTCCCGGCAGCAGTTGGCACAGCTCACCGCCGACCTTCAGTCCTACGCCGACTATCCTCTGCTGATAGCCGCCGACCAGGAGGGCGGACGCGTGCAGCGGCTGCGCCCAGCCTACGGCTATGAGAAGCTCCCCGACGCTGAATATCTCGGCAAGCAGGACAACCGCGACTCCACAAAATTCTACGCGCGCCTCATGGCCGACCAATTGGCGTCGAGCGGCGTGAACCTGAACCTTGCCCCAGTGCTCGACGTGCTCAACCCCGATTGCCCTCCAATCGGCAAGATTCAGCGCAGCTTTGGCACCGACATTGGCACCATCGTGCGCCACGCTGGCATTCAAATCGACGAGATGCACCGCCGCCACATTCTCTGCGCAGTGAAGCATTTCCCCGGCCACGGCAACGCCCTCGGCGACTCGCACTGGGGATTTGTGGACGTGACCGACACTTGGCAGCCCTCGGAGCTTGAGCCTTTCCGCCGGCTCATTAAAAAAGGCAAGGCGGATGTGGTGATGACTGCCCACATCATCAATGGCAACATCGACCCCGACTACCCCGCCACCTTGAGCCGTAAAACCATCGACGGTGTGCTGCGCAAGCAGCTCGGCTACGACGGTGTGGTCGTGAGCGACGACATGTACATGGAGGGTATCATCAAGAAGTACGATATTGAGAACGCACTCGTGCTGGCCATTAACGCAGGCTGCGACCTGCTGTGCGTGGGCAACAACATCAACACTGGCTTCGAGCCCGACCGCCCGTTCCGACTCGTGGAACTGATCGTGAAAAATGTGAAAAATGGTCGCATACCATGGGGACGGCTCGTGCAAAGCCACCGCCGCATAGAAAAGCTATATAAGAAATTAGGGGGTAGAGATTAGGGGTGCGCTTTCGTTAATTATCAGCATATTTTTGTAATAAGCAAAATTGCCAGCTGGCATTAAAGCGAGCTGGCAATTCTTTTCTTTAGCCTCTAATTGGCGAATGCTGCCGGGGTCAATAGTTTTCAGCCTTGATTTGGAAGTAGGCCTGTGGGTGGGCACATACAGGGCACACCTCTGGAGCCTGCTTTCCTACGCAGATATGGCCACAGTTGGAGCATTGCCAAATGCATTCCTCATCGCGAGAGAACACCACCTTATCCTCAATGTTCTTCAAGAGCTTGCGATAGCGTTCCTCATGCTCCTTCTCGATGGCGGCCACGCCTTCCATCATGGCGGCAATCTGGTCGAACCCTTCTTCACGGGCCTCCTTCGCCATGCGGGGATACATGTCGGTCCACTCATCGTTTTCGCCTTGGGCTGCGGCTTTCAGATTGTCAAGTGTCCCCTTAATTGCACCGCCCTCAAGCAGCTTGAACCACATTTTAGCGTGTTCCTTCTCATTGTTGGCGGTCTCTTCAAAGAGGGCGGCAATCTGCACATAGCCGTCTTTCTTTGCCTTTGATGCAAAATAGGTGTACTTGTTACGGGCCTGGGATTCGCCTGCAAAGGCCTCCATCAGGTTCTTTTCGGTTTTGGTGCCTTTAAGTTCTTTCATGATGATGCGATGTTTAAAAATTTATTATTTCTTGAAATAACGGTTATACAGTCCTTCAAAACCCTTGCCGTGGCGAGCTTCGTCCTTCGCCATTTCGTGTACGGTGTCGTGGATAGCGTCGAGGTTGAGCTGTTTAGCCTTCTTGGCAATGGCGAGCTTGCCTTCACAAGCGCCCGACTCTGCCATCATGCGCTTTTCCACATTGGTCTTGGTGTCCCAAACCACCTCACCGAGCAGCTCGGCGAACTTGGCGGCGTGCTCAGCCTCTTCCCATGCGTAGCGCTTGAAAGCCTCTGCAATCTCAGGGTATCCTTCGCGGTCGGCCTGGCGGCTCATAGCCAGATACATACCCACCTCGGTGCATTCACCGGTGAAGTTGTCGTGCAGACCTTGGAGAATTTCCTCGTCCACGCCCTTGGCTGTGCCAAGCTCGTGCTCGCAGGCAAAGGCTATGCCCTCTTCATTCATCAGTTTGAACTTGTCGGCAGGTACGCCACATTGTGGACAACGTTCGGGAGCGGTTTCTCCTTCGTGCACATAACCGCAAACTGTGCAAATCCATTTCTTAGCCATAATAATAATGTAGTTTTTTATAAAAATAGTGAATATTTAGTGTTAGTGTTTATTTCTTGCCTGCGCAATCCGGACACAGCCCAGTGGAGTTAAGCTCCACCTTCTCTATCACAAACCGGTCGCTGTCGTAGAGATGGGCGCGCACATGCTCGCTTAGCTCCACATCGAACACCCGTCCGCAGCATCTGCACATAAAGTGAGCGTGGGGCTTCACGCAGCCGTCGTAGCGCACATTCCGCTTGTCTATTGTAAGGGGCATTACCACATTCTTCTCACATAAGAGCTCAAGCGTGTTATACACAGTGGTGCGCGACAGCGTGGGAATCGTGGCGAGCAGGTCGGTGTAGATGGTGTCCACCGTGGGGTGAGTGCGATGCTCCATTAGATACTTCATAATGGCGATGCGCTGCACCGAGGGGTGCACGCCATGGGCTACGAGTTGCTGTTTTGCTGTGTTCACGTGTTTGAATTAATTGTTTGTTTGTAACGATTACAAAATTACAATCATTTTTGATACCACCAAAATATTTTGACACTTTTTTTCAAAAAAATTCCACACCCTTGAAAAAAAGGATATGGCTTGCAAATAACACCTTCGACAGAGGGCAAAAAAAAGCGCGCCTCGAAAAAAGGCGCGCCCGTTTTATCTTATGGTTGGGTTAATCAAGCCATTTCTTAGATTTCAGAGAAGTACTTGATAGTGCGAACCATCTGAGAAGTGTAAGAGTTCTCGTTGTCGTACCAAGAAACCACCTGCACTTCATAGAGGTCGTCAGCCACCTTGTTAACCATAGTTTGAGTAGCATCGAAGAGTGAACCAAACTTCATGCCGATGATGTCGGAAGAAACGATCTGGTCTTCGTTGTAGCCGAAGCTCTCGTTAGCAGCAGCCTTCATAGCGGCGTTGATGCCTTCCACAGTCACGTCTTTACCCTTAACCACAGCGATGAGCAGAGTGGTAGAGCCGGTTGGAGTAGGAACGCGTTGAGCAGAACCGATGAGCTTGCCGTTGAGTTCTGGAATCACCAGACCGATAGCCTTAGCGGCACCAGTTGAGTTAGGCACGATGTTGCAAGCACCAGCGCGTGAACGGCGGAGGTCACCCTTGCGTTGTGGGCCGTCAAGAATCATCTGGTCGCCAGTGTAAGCGTGGATAGTCGACATGATACCAGACTGGATTGGAGCGTATGCGTGAAGAGCAGCAGCCATTGGAGCCAAGCAGTTGGTGGTGCAAGAAGCTGCAGAAATCACCTTGTCGTCAGCAGTAAGAGTGGTGTGGTTCACGTTGTAAACGATAGTTGGGAGGTCGTTGCCTGCAGGAGCAGAGATAACCACCTTCTTAGCGCCAGCCTGGAGGTGAGCAGAAGCTTTCTCCTTAGAGGTGTAGAAACCGGTGCATTCGAGAACTACGTCAACATCGTTAGCAGCCCATGGGCAGTTTGCTGCGTTTGGCTCAGCAGAAATCTTGATTTCCTTGCCGTCAACGATGATAGAGTTGTCGGTTGCCTCCACAGTGTGCTTGCCTTCGCCATATTTGCCAGCGAAACCACCTTGTGCAGTGTCGTATTTGAGAAGGTGTGCGAGCATTTTTGGATTGGTAAGGTCGTTGATTGCAACAACTTCATAACCTTCAGCTTCAAACATCTGACGGAAAGCCAGACGACCGATACGGCCGAAACCGTTAATAGCTACTTTTGTCATAATTCGTCTATTAAATTAATAAAAATATAAATAAGTTGTTTTACAAAAAATTCTTCTTTTTATCTGAAATTTGTAACTTTGAGGAGAGAAAAGGCGTCGTTGCTTCACTTTTTCTCTTTTCAACTGCAAAATTAATACATTTTTTTGTGGTTAATCCTATTGTTAAAGGAAAAAATAATGGAAATTTTTCCTCAATTAAGATTGTTTAATATTTACAAGGTGTGAATGGGTGGCGCTTTCTCGCTCGTAGCGCCTGACTGCACAATTAACTGTTTAAAAATTACCAAACTATGGGGTTTGTAAAAGAATTCAAGGATTTTGCCGTTAAGGGCAATGTGATTGATATGGCCGTGGGTGTAATCATCGGCGCAGCGTTTGGAAAAATCGTCACTTCGGTGGTGGAAGACTTGCTGATGCCCATCGTGGGCATGCTCACCGGTGGCGTGGACTTCACCTCGCTGAAGCTACAGGTGGGCGACGCTGTGATCAGCTATGGCAACCTGATTCAAAACATCATCGACTTTCTGATTGTGGCTTCCTGTATCTTCATGATGGTGAAAGGCATCAACAAATTCAAGAAGGCGCCCGAAGCACAGCCCGAGGCTCCTGCCGAGCCCACGACCGAGGAAAAGCTGCTCGCCGAAATCCGCGACTTGCTGAAGGAAAAGAAATAACACTACACGCCATTCCTCTCTCACACATATAATCAATACGCAGTAGTGGCTTACGCAAACTGTTGCCTGAGCCCCTACTGCGTATTGGACCTATTCCACCCCCTCCTTATCGTAGCACGCGCTGTGGGCGCTCCTTCACCGGAGCTTTGGCACCACCCTTTGCCGGTGCATAGTAATAGCCGTCATCCCAGCCGTAATAGTAGTCGTCCCACCGTGGCGAGCTGGTGTGCACAAGGTCGAATTCGTAGTTATAGCCGTCGTCGCTGTAAGCACGGCCTGTAAAATGATTGTCGGTGAGCCGATAGCGGTCGATATACAGGGTGTAGCCGTCTTCTATGAATTTGATTTCAATCACGCCGTCGCGCACGCGCCACTCAATGTTGCTGGCTATGTAGTCCCAAGGGGCTCCGCTGTAGTAGTCCACCCAGTGGCCGTAGCCCGAGGTGAAGCGAAACGGGTCGGTAGTGAAGTCCACATAGGAGTAGGTGGAGTTGTAGTAGCGCTCGTGATACTCGGCCTGCATGTGGGTGTAGCCTTCCCATGTGCCCTCCAGCCCGGAAGCTATATATTCGTCTTCGCACGAGGTGAGCGTGAGGCTCATTATGGCGG
>DLLC01000029.1:31948-36569 GCA_002476625.1 Porphyromonadaceae bacterium UBA7572
TAGCCAATATGATAAAGGAGTAGAGCTTTCTCATTGTTCTAACGTTTTAATGGTTACACATATCTTCAGGATGCTTATGCGCTTGCCCAAACTTCGTTCGGTTTGCTAAATAGACGAAAAATCGCGGTGATGGTTTAAATAGTGCTGTAAATTGTCGGCAAGCACGCGCTCAAGCCTTTCGACCGGCATTTGCAACTCCGTGGCAAGTTTGCCCACAATCCGCCCAATGGGCTGCTGGCTCTCGTCGGTCTCGACAAGGATTTGGTGGAGCGGCACGGAGCGAAGCGCGTCGGTGTTGAAGCGCTCTCCAAACGAGAGGTAGAACCCTGCCGCCACAAGCGGCGCCGCCACCCGGGCATTGCCCCGAAATCCATGAATGAGCCACGGCACACTCCGCTTGCTCTCGCGCCAGGCCTTCAGCACCAGCTGTGAGGTGCGCACACAGTGCACCACAAGCGGTTTCCCCACCCTATCCGCCAAGGCGATGTGGCACTCAAACCAGCGCCGCTGCACCTCAATGGGCGCGCCACGAAGGCTGTCGAGACCGGTTTCACCTATTGCCGCCACTTGCTCGCTGCTCGCCACCTGCTCAAGGATGGCGAACTGCGCCTCTGCATCGCTGTCGGTGTAAATATGCCACGGATGAATGCCCACGGCGTAGGTTTTTCCTGGCTGGGGCAAGAAGTCGGCTGGCATAACGCTGATAAGCGCATCGGCAGCATCGGTGTGGTGGGTGTGGCAGTCGAGCATCATGGCACTGGGTCGTAGCCGCTGCCACCCCATGGATGGCATCGGCAAATACGTTTTAAGGCAAGCCACCCGCCCTTTAATGGCCCATATTTGCGAATGGCCTCCACTGCGTACTGGCTACAGGTGGGTGTGAACCGGCACGCTGGCGGTGTGAGCGGAGAAATAAACCGCTGGTAGAAGCGGATAGGCAGAATCAGCGCCATGCCCATCAGTCTCATCAGCCAGCGCCACAAGCGCAGAGGCGTGGGAGCACCGTTATTCATCAGTGGCGGCTTTTTGAATTTTTTCGAGAATCACTTTCATTTTTTCCTCTATCAGGGCATAGTCGGCTGGCGACTTCGACAGATAGATAAACGCTACGTCCACACTCTTGCCAGCGGCGGCCAAGGCTGGCACTAAGAGCGCGCGGTTCAGGCGGTAGGCCTCACGGGTGCGGCGCCGCAGCAGCACACGCCCCACTGCCGTGCGGATTTTCTTTTTGGGAATGGTGATCATAAAGCGGGCGGGAGATTCGGTGCGAGCAGGCCCTATGCGGTACACCGCCCTCAGCGGATAGGCGATAACGCTCTTTCCGCCGCCAAACATCAGTCCTATGGCCGTGTGGCTACACAGCTTCTCTCGCTTATATAATCGGTAATTGCCCATTCTATGGTGCAAAGGTAATTGTTTTTTGCCACTCAAAAAGCAAAATCACACCGTAAAAATCATTACAGCCAAGCATTGGCTGCCATCTACTGAAACGAGAATTTGCAAAACCTATTCAGAAAGTTGGCGATGCTGGGGACTCTAAGGAAAGCGCGAATTTGCCGAATTGACACGAATCTTTTCTTATGATTATTATTTTCGTGAAATTCGCGCGACTCGTGGTTGCTTTCAGTGATTCGTGATTGCTGGGAAGGGGCGGTCACTTTTGTTTTGTGGCAGGATTCCACACTTGCTTCACAAAGCTCTCCGCATATTTGCACTGGTATTCACCACCGTGAAAACGCTCCATCGGTATGTGCCATTCGAGAATGAAGTCGGGGTCCTGGCTGGCATGTGCGCGGCAGGCCTTGTGCTTCGTTTCCACCACATCGGTAATGTCGACGTAGGTGTCGGGGTGGAAGTTCTGGGTCTGAAGCCCCGTCATCGCCTCGTGATAATAAAGGTCAAACGAATGGCCAAGCTGGCGCCAGGCATCGTAGGTGAGCAAGCTGCAAATGCGATGGTCGCGGTGCGAGTCGATGGGCCAGTGGGTGAACACCACATCGGGCTTCTCGCGCTCTATCACGGCCTTCATTTCGGCGTAGCGGTCTTTAGTGATTTCGCAAGCGCCGTCCACTTGCGTGAGCATCACATAGCGCACACCCATAATGGCACAAGCGTCGTGTATCTCTTTAAGCCTGATAGCCTTAGCCTCATCGCCACTTTTGCCGGGTATGCCCGCCTCACCGCCAGTGAGATACACATTCACCACCTCGCAGCCACTGCGCTGAAGCATCAGCGCTGTGCCACCGCAGCAGTACTCCGGGTCGTCGGGGTGCGCTCCAATAATCAGCGCTTTCTTATACTTGCCCAAAATAGAGTTTTGTGCCATTAAAGGCAGTGCGGCTATCAGTAGCATGGCGCACAACGTAGCAACAGTTCGTTTCATCATATCCGTATTATTTTACATTAGTTAAGTGATTGGTTTCACACAAAGATATGAAATATCCTCCACACACACAGCCAAAATGCCACCAAAATCACTCTTTGGAAGCAACCATACGAAAAAAATCGATGTGCCGACGCACGGTGCGTCAGCACATCGTAATCATCGGGAAACGGGCCGTCAGGTTACTGATGGTGACAAAAAGAGCCGCCAGAGCTTGATGGTGCTCTGGCGGCTCGCTTTATGTGCGGTGGTTTAGCGCCACGGAGGCGCTAAACCTGTTTTCCGTAGGGATTATTCCCAACCTGGGTTTTGACCTATATTCTTGTTGAGGGTCTTCTGTCCGCTTGGGATTGGGAAGAGGAGGTACTTGCTGTCGTAGATACGCTCAGCGCCACCGTTCTTGCAGTTGATGTAGCCATCAGCGTCCACATCGATCTGGCTCCAGTCGATTGTGCCTGTGCCCTTGAGGTTGCCCACATAAGCGCCACGGCACTGGTCAGGATATTTCTGAGTGTCGAGCAGGCCGAGCTGGTTCCAACGCTGGAGTGAATAGTAGCGGTCGTTGTTGCAGTACATCATTTCCACACGGCGTTCGCGACGGATTTCGTAGATAATTGGGCTCACACCCATCTTGTTGGCTGGGTCAGCTTCAGGAGTGGTGGTGAGGTGAGGCATACCCACGCGGTCGCGGAGCTTGTTGATAGAAGCGTCGAGGTCGGCTTGAGTGATGCCGCCGAGTTCTGCGCAAGCCTCTGCATAGTTGAGGTAGATCTCAGCCAGCCAGAAGATAGGAGCGTCGGTGGTGTTGGTGTTAGTGGACTGACGGTCCTTGTTAGGCATTGCGTTGGTGTCGAACAGCAGCACACCGTAGCCAGTAGAAGAAGTAGACTGAGCGCCTCCGTAGCGGGCATAGCCACAGCCTGGGAATTGGAGAATGGTGTCAACCTGAACAGAGAGGCGTGGGTCGCGCTGGTTGAGCACGTCGAGAATGTCGATAAACTCAGCCTCGCCGAAGCCTGATTGGTCGTCTTTCTTCACAATCTTGCCAGCCTCGCTCTTGTCCATAGTGGTAAGTGCCAATGGCTTGCCATCGCGGAAGAGGTAGCTGTCGAATGCGTCCTTGGTCATACCGTGCACCTGGGTAGAACCGCAAGTGTAGTCCACTGTACCGTGGGCGAGCACGCTGTACACATAGTGCTTATACATGATCATCTCAGGATTGCCCTTGAGGTCGAGCTGGTCGAAGTTGTGCTTGAAGTTTCTCACATCACCTGCACCTTCACCATTGAGGTGATACTTGCCAGAGTTCATAATTTCAAGGCTGGCGTTCTTACACTCGGTGAGGTATTGGTTAGCGCGGGCCTCGTCTTTGAGCACATACTTGCTGTAGGTGCCCTCAAACAGGCAGATGCGGCTCTTGATAGCGAGTGCCACATACTTGTTGTAGGCCACTTTTGAGTTCTCGCTTTGAGTGATGTGCGTGCAAGCGTAGTTGAGGTCTTCGAGCACCTTGTCCATCACAGAGTTGCGGCTCTGGCGCTCTCCGTAAAGGATGTCAGTGTCGTTGGTGTCGAGCACCTTGTCCACCCAGTAGCAGTCGCCGAAGCCACGCACCACCTTGAAGTGTTGCCATGCGCGGTAGAGACGGCCGAGACCTTCATAGTTGGCCTTAGTGGCGTCGTTCATCTCGCTGATGCCAGGGAGCGCAGTTAGAAGCGTGTTGGCGCGGCGAATTTCGGTGTAAGGGTTGTTCCAGGCGCCGGCAGTTGCAGGAACGGAAGTGAAAGTCCAGTCCTGAATACCGGTAGTGCCTTGGTCATCGTTCAGGAAATTGAAATAGAAGTCGCCATAGGTGCCATTATTTCCATATCCAGAAAATTCGTTGTATGTGTAGTTGATGAAAAGCTGAACGTTCTTCTCGTTGGTGAAGAAGTTCGTTTTCGTGAATTGATCGTATGGATCGGTGTCGAGCAAGTCGGAGCAAGACGTGAACATCAATCCAGAAATCAATAATAAAGCTATTTTTTTCATATAACTATTATCAGTTTTGAATGTTAGTAAATCAATGTATCTAAATTTATCTTGCTTTGTTTACAGTTCAATTTGGATACCGAATGAGTATGTGCGCATAATTGGGTCAGTACGTCCCCAAACGCCATTGCCGTAAGAGCCAACACCGGTGTTGATTTCTGGGTCGAGGCCAGTGCCGTTGTTGTGGTTGATAATGTCGAATGCGTT
>DLLC01000029.1:36617-41319 GCA_002476625.1 Porphyromonadaceae bacterium UBA7572
TAGCTGCGTAAACGCGAACCTTGCTGAGGGTAATCTTCTTCACGAGGTCGGTAGGAAGGGTGTAGCCCACGGTGATGTTCTTCATACGCAAGTAAGCCATGTTCACCAAGTACTTGGTCTGAGGATAGAAGTTGTAGCAGCCCTTGTCGAGGATTGAGCTTGAAGCCTTGCCCTGGCCTGCGCCACCACCCCACATGCGTGGGAAGTCTTTGCTCTGGTCGATAACGCCATTAGCGAATTCAGCCTCAGTGATGTAGCTGGTCTGGTTAGAGTAGATAGCATCCTCGCCACGGGTCATTGGCATCACGAAAGCAGACTGGGTCCACATGTCGCGCTTGCCCACACCCTGCATGAAGAGGTCGATATCGAAGCCTTTCCATTCTGCGCCAAGACGGATAGAATATTGATAACGTGGAGTGAAGTTACCAATCTTCACGAGGTCGCCATGGTTCTCTGGAGTACCTTCACCCCAGTCGATCTTGCCGTCGCCGTTCTTGTCCACAAACTTGATGTCGCCAGGACCGTACACGAAGCTGCCACTCTGGAGCTTAGTCTGGTCGGCTACGCCTTCCTTATAAACCCACTTGCCGTTGGCATCCTTGCCATTGAAGTCGTTGAAGTCGAAGTAGCGGTCTGTTTCAAAGCCCCAGATTTCGCCGTATTCCTTACCGGTGTAGTAACCGTTGATGAGATTGTTGCTATCCCATTCGGTCACCTTAGTCTTGTAGTCGCTGATATTGAATGTGCCATACACGTTCACATCGCCGAATTTGTGACGGTAGTCAACAGTGAGTTCCCAGCCACGTGAGCGGAGAGAGCCTTCGTTGCCGTAAGCTGCAGTGGTACCGAGCACGCTTGGGAGTTCCTTACCAGGAGCAAGCATGTCCTTAGTGTCGCGCTGGAACCAGTCGAGGGTCACGTTCAAGTCGCCCTGGAGGAATGCGAGGTCAAGACCGATGTTGGTGGTGTTGATCTTTTCCCAGGTGAGTGTAGAAGGCACCATCTTTGGCATGCCGAAGTAGTCGTATCTGGTGGAGCCGTCACCGAGCCAGTAAACAGCGTTGTTCTGCTTAGCCATGGTCTCGAGGAACATATAGTCGCCCACCACCTGGTTACCGATCGAACCGTAAGATGCACGGAGCTTACCATTGGCGAGCCAGCTCTTGGTGCTTGCCAGGAAAGGCTCCTCAGAGAAGCGCCAGCCGATAGATGCAGATGGGAAGAATGCCCACTGGTCGTTCTTCGGGAACTGGCTTGAACCATCGTAGCGGCCGTTAAGCTCGAGCAGATAGCGGCCCATGAAGTCGTAGTTGATACGGCCGAAGAAGCCTGCCGAGCCAGTGTGAGTGTGGCTGTGGCTGTAAGAGTGCTCGGTATCTGTGAGCGCGAGCTCTGGCAGATTGGTGTCGAGCATGTTCCAGCGCTCGTAATAGAGGTATTCATATTCGTCCTTGTCAACGTTTGCACCCACGAGCACGTTGATGTTGTGGGCATCATTGAAGCTCTTGGCAAAGTTGAAGTAGCCGTTAAACACATGCTGAGTGTAGTCGGAGCGGCTCGACTCAATGAATGTGGTGGTGTTGAGCGTAGTGATTTTTGGATTCACACCCCAAGTGTTGAGAATAGTGCTTGGCAGACCCACGCCTTTATACTTGGTGTGCTTCTTCACGAAGGTGTAGTCGGCGTTAAAGGTAAGGCCGTGGCTGAAGTCAATCTTCGCGAAAGCACCTAAGCGCATGTTGTTGGTCTTCTGGTAAGCGTCGCCTGCTGTTTTGCGGAAGCCGATGAGCTGGCGGCCGTCATACTCGTTGCCATCTTCGTCCTTGATGTATCCGTAAGGGCCAAAGAAAGAGCCCCAGCGCCATACATATTGATAAGAACCCTGACCCTGCACGTATGGGTAGTCCCAAGTGCGGTCGCCATAGCTTGTGCGCACGCCCACTTGCAGCCAGTCGGTGGCCTGGGTGGTGATGTTTGAAGTGAAGTGGTAGTTCTTAATCTTGTCGGGGTTGAAGTTCATCAAGTTCTGACGCTGGTTGTAGTTAGCGCTGATGAAGAAGTTGGTCTTGCCCGAAGTGCCAGAGATGGAGAGGTTGTGGTTCTGCGAAGGAGCGGCGTTGTTGAAGATGATGCCGGGCACGTCCCAGTTAGCATAGTAGCCATATTCATCATAGTCGTCGCCATAGATCATCTCACGGTAACCGCTCTTGGTGTCGCCGTGCTTCTCAATCCACTTGTTCATACCACTCTGGAACTGCTCGCTGTCGAGATACATACCGAACAGCTCGGCTGCGTTACCCTTGCGGCGGTTAGCGTCGATAAGGGCCTGCACCTGAGTGGGCACGTTAGGATAAGATGGAGTGCAGGTGGCCTGGCTCCATGCGAAGTTGTTCTTGTAGGAAATCTTCACGCGGTCTTGCTGCTTGCCGGTCTTGGTGGTCACCAAGATCACGCCGAAAGCAGCGCGTGTACCGTAGATAGAGCTTGATGCGGCATCCTTGAGCACGGAAATGCTCTCGATGTCGTCGCTGTTGATAGCGTTGAGGTTGTCAACAGGCACACCGTCCACAATGTAGAGAGGAGTGGAGGTTCCACTGTTAGAGAGTGTACCGATACCACGAATCACCACTGTGGCGTCGTCGCTGATGCTACCGCTACTGTTGGTGATAGTCAGACCTGGCACAGCGCCCTGGAGGGCCTTTGCCACATCGGTTTCACTTTTTGAGCTGAGGTTCTTGCTCACGTCCACGCTGGTAACGGCGCCAGTGAGGTTGGCCTTGCGCTGCTGGCCATAGCCCACCACCACCACTTCGTCGAGCAGGGCCTTGTCCTCTTGGAGAGTCACACGGCCAGCTTCAGAAGCTTTCAGTGTCACTGTCTTAAAGCCTACGGAGCTGATTTGCAGCTTCACGTTTCGGTCGGCCTTGATGCTGAATTTACCATTCAAATCGGTAGCAGCACCTCGCGTGGTTCCAACTACCTGGACGCTTGCGCCGATAATGGGTTCGCCATTCTCGTCAACAACGGTACCTTTCACGTATCCGGCCTCAGCCGTGACAGCTTGTGGTACAGCGGCAGCAAATGTAGTGCCTACACTTGCACTTGCAAGCAATAGAGCGCCAACAAGGGCAATCTGTTTTTTCATACGCTTGTAGTTTTGTTAATGATTTTAGTTAAACAAATAATGTATATATAATTTTAAAATTTTGCGTTTGAGTGATTATTCAAAAGCCGTTTTCTTTTTCCTATGGCCCGAAAATCAATTAGCATACAAAGTTTGTAAAAAAAACTTAATAATGCAAAGGTTTTCCATATTTTTTTACGTTTTCAAAAAAAATCGTTCCCTCTACGCCGCTCGTGCGTGACAAGTGGAGGGCGGTTGCGCTTTTTTTTGTAATTTTGCCATTTATAATAATGTAGTGATGACTAATTATTCAAAATACCGGAGAATTACGGTGAAAATTGGCAGCAATGTGCTCACTCGACCCGATGGCACGCTCGACGTGACGCGAATGAGCGCCATCGTTGACCAGGTGGCGCAACTGCGCGAGCAAGGCGTGGAGGTGATTCTGGTGTCGAGCGGAGCAGTGGCGGCCGGCAGATGCCTGATGCAGACACTTGGGGTGTCGGCTCTTGACACGGTGAGCGAGCGGATGCTGTTCTCCGCCGTGGGGCAAGTAAGGCTCATCAATCGCTATCACGACTTTTTCAGCGATCGGGGGCTGGTGTGCGGCCAGGTGCTCACCATGAAGGAGAGTTTTGCCACACGCACACACTACCTCAACCAGCGCCACTGCATCAACGTGATGCTCTCGCACGGAGTGATTCCGATCGTGAACGAAAACGACACGGTGTCGGTGACGGAGCTTATGTTTACCGACAATGATGAGCTGTCGGGGCTTATCGCCACCATGATGGAATGCCAGGCCTTGGTAATTCTGAGCAATATCGATGGCGTGTACGACGGCAACCCCGATGCGCCCGGCACCAAGGTGATCACCGACATTGAGCCCGCACAGCAAATCGACGAGGGCACGTTTATCCAGAAAAAGAAATCGAGCTTTGGCCGAGGAGGCATGGGCACGAAATACCACATCGCCCAAAAAGTGGCCGAGGAGGGGTGCGAGGTGATGATTGCCAACGGCAAGCGCAACGGCATCCTGCTTGACGTGATAAGCGGCCACCGCACGGTGCCATACACCCTGTTCCACGCCACAGAGCACCCTGCCAGCGGCGTGAAGAAGTGGATTGCCCACAGCGAGGGGTTTGCGAAAGGCACGATCCACGTCAATGAAGGCGCTTACGAGGCGCTCACATCGCCTGTGGCCACAAGCGTGCTGCCGGTGGGTGTGACACGCATTGAGGGCGATTTTGAGAAAGACGACATTGTGAGTATCGCTGGACCCGACGGCAGCACCTTCGCCTATGGCCGCGTGGCATACAGCGCCGATAAGGCGCGTGCCGTGATGGGCAGCAAAGGCAAGCGTCCCCTGGTGCATTACGACTACCTATACATAGAATAATAGAAGTTAGAAATTAGATGTTAGATATTAGATGTTAGATATTAGATGTTAGATATTAGATGTTAGATATTAGATGTTAGATGTTAGATATTAGATGTTAGATATTAGATATTAGATATTAGATATTAGATATTAGATATTAGATATTAGATATTAGATATTAGATGTTAGATGTTAGA
>DLLC01000029.1:41443-52044 GCA_002476625.1 Porphyromonadaceae bacterium UBA7572
AAATTAGATGTTAGATGTTAGATTAACAATATGAGAGATTTTAAGACTTTAGACATTTGGAAAAGGGGGATTGAACTCACAAAACAAGTGTATATTCTGTCTCGTTCTTTTCCTTCTGAAGAAAGATATGGACTTCAATCTCAAATCAGACGGGCCGTTTCATCTATTCCCATTAATATTGCCGAAGGGTGTGGGCGCGACAGCCTAAAAGATTTCTCCCACTTCATTCATATTGCTGAAGGCTCGGCAAGTGAAGTGGAATGTGAAATTATCATAGCCGTGGAGTTAGGGATTATTACCCAAGACCAGGCCAAACCTATCATAGACGAAATATGTCAAATCCGAAAAATGATGAATAGCTACAAGATAAAAATTCAAGATACTATTAGGAGAAGAAGTTAGAAATTTGAGAATTGATGTTTGATGATAGGTGATAAAGGCAAGAGGTTAGATGATAGATAGCTATGATACAGATACAGATACATAAATATAAATATAAATATATCTAACTTCTAATATCTAATTTCTAATATCTAATTTCTAATTTCTAATCTCTAACTTCTAATTTCTAACTTCTAATTTCTAACATCTAATTTCTAACTTCTAATTTCTAATTTCTAATTTCTAATTTCTAATCTCTAATCTCTAATCTCTAATCTCTAACTTCTTTTTAAAAAATTATGGATACTATTTTTGCAAAAGCCAGGCAGGCCTCACGGCGGCTCAACCTGCTGACTGACGACAAAATCAACGCCACACTTCGGCATCTTGCCGAGGCCACGGAAGCCGCCGAAAGCACCATTCTCGCCGCTAACGCGCGCGACTTGGCCCGCATGAGCGAAGACGACCCTATGTACGACCGTCTTCGCCTCACTCACGAGCGCATCAAGGAGATTGCCGACGCCATACGCAGCGTGGCAAGCCTCCCTTCGCCATTAGGCAAAACGCTTCGAGAGTGGACTCAGCCTAACGGCATGACGATCAAGAAGGTGAGTGTGCCTTTTGGCGTGATCGGCGTAATCTACGAGGCTCGCCCCAATGTCACTTTCGACGTGTTCTCGCTCTGCTTCAAGAGCGGCAGCGCCGTGGTAATGAAAGGTGGACACGATGCCGAGCAGAGCAATGACGCTATCATTCAGCTCATTCACGGCGTGCTCCGTGAGGAGGGCATCGACGAGGCGGTGGCCACGATGCTGCCAGTGGCGCGCGAATACACCTCTGCGCTGCTGAATGCGGTGGGCTATGTGGATTTGATTATTCCACGTGGCGGACGCGGACTGATTAACTATGTGCGTGGCAATTCTCGGGTGCCGGTGATTGAGACGGGCGCCGGTCTGTGCCACACTTATTTCCACTCCAGCGGCGACCTGCTAAAGGGACAACGCATTGTTCTCAACGCGAAAACGCGCCGCGTGAGCGTGTGCAATGCGCTCGACTGTCTGCTCATCGACCGCTCCCGACTGGCGGATCTGCCTGCGTTAGTAATGCCGATGGCTGAAAAACATGTGGAGATTGCCGCCGACCCACAGGCTTTTGAGGCTCTGAATGGCAGCTATCCCTATCTCACACACGCCACACCCGACGCTTGGGACACGGAATGGCGCGACTACAAGATGGCCGTGCGCACGGTGGCTGGCGAGACCGAGGCCATAGAGCACATTGCCACGCATGGATCGGGGCACAGCGAGTGTATCGTGGCAGAAGACGAGGCGGCATGCAAGCGCTTCTGCAAAGAGGTGGACGCCTCATGCGTGTATGCCAACGTGCCCACATCGTTTACCGATGGCGGGCAGTTTGGCTTCGGGGCGGAAATCGGCATCAGCACCCAAAAGCTCCATGCCCGTGGGCCAATGGGACTGCCCGAAATCACCACCTACAAGTATATTATCACCGGCGATGCACCGGTTAGAGATTAGAAATTAGAAATTAGAAATTAAAAGTTAGATGATAGATAGGGAGAAGATGGCGGGATTAAAGGTTAGACGGGTGATGATGATACAGGCAAATATAGGCAAATTCCTCTAATTTCTAATGTCTAACTTCTAATTTCTCAAAAGAAATCTATGATTCAAAGAGTTTCTCCCATATTGGCGCTTCAAAAGCAGCGTGCTCTACTTCAGATGGAATATGAGGCAGAGAAAGAAGAGTTTCGACACCAGACCGAAACGGTGGGCGTGCGCCGAAAAGTGAAGCGCGGCGACTGCTGGATGCCCATTCGCATCGGCCGCACCTACTATAACTCGCTCAACCAGCTTGTGATGGAGGTGCTGCGCACAGCCGACACCGATGTGGAGCACAATTTTGAGTTTGGCAGGCAGGTGATGTTTTTCCACATCACACCCGACGGAGAAATCAAGTACTATCCTTTCTCCGCCACGGTGAGCTATGCCGAAGCGGAGCGAATGGTGGTGGCAATCCCCGACGCTGGCTGCGTGGCGCAGTTGCAAGGCATACAGGAGGTGGGCGTACAGCTCTCCTTTGATGAGACCACCTACCACCTGATGATAGACGCCATGGAGCGTGTGATGCGCGCTAAAGGCAACCGCCTGGCGCAGCTTCGCGATATGTTCTACAATCCGTCGGCCACAGCAAAATTCACTTTTGCGCCTATGCGGTTCCCCTGGCTCAACCCCACACAAGAGCACGCCGTGAACGAGGTGCTCTTGGCTAAAGACGTGGCTATCGTGCACGGCCCACCAGGCACAGGAAAGACCACCACACTGGTGGAAGCCATTTTCGAGACGCTGCGCCGCGAGAGTCAGGTGATGGTGTGCGCCCAAAGCAATATGGCGGTGGACTGGATAAGCGAGCGGCTGGCAGACCGCGGTGTGGAGGTGCTGCGCATTGGCAACCCCACAAAAGTGAACGACAAGATGCTCTCGTTCACCTACGAGCGCCGCTTTGAGGCGCACCCCGACTATCCCACACTCTGGGCCTTGCGAAAAGCAATCCGTGAGATGCAAGGCAAGAAAAAGCGTGGCGACCACGGTTTTCACGACCGGCTCGACCGGCTGAAAAGCCGAGCCACCGAGCTTGAAGTGCGCATTAATTCCGACCTTTTTGCCAGTGCGCGTGTGATAGCATGCACCCTCGCCGGCAGCGCAAGCCGTGTGCTGAGCGGAATGAAGTTTGCCACCCTATTCATCGACGAGGCGGCTCAGGCACTGGAGGCGGCGTGCTGGATTGCCATCAGAAAGGCGGGAAGAGTGATTCTTGCCGGCGACCACCAGCAACTGCCACCCACGGTGAAAAGCATCGAGGCGCTGAAGGGCGGTCTCGGCACCACGCTCATGGAGCGGATTGTGAAAAGCAATCCGCAAGTGGTCACGCTCCTGAAGGTGCAATACCGCATGAACGATGAAATTATGCGGTTTTCCAGCGAATGGTTCTATGGCGGCGCCGTGCAGAGCGCGCCCGATGTGAAATACCGCAGCCTGCTCGACTTCGACACCCCGATGGAGTGGATCGACACCAGCGACATGGGATTTAAAGAGCAATTTGTGGGCGAGAGCTATGGCCGCATCAATAAAGACGAGGCTTTGCTCACCCTCCAAAACCTCCAGGCCTATTTCACCAAGGTGGGCCGCGACCATGTGCTTGATGAGCGCATCGACGTGGGCATCATTTCGCCCTACCGCGCCCAGGTGCAGTTCTTGCGCCAGATGATTCGCTCCACGGATTTCTTCAAGCCTTACCGCCAGTTGATTTCCGTGAACACCGTGGACGGATTTCAAGGGCAGGAGCGCGATGTAATACTCATCAGCCTTGTGCGCGCCAACGCTGATGGCGAGATCGGTTTTTTGCGCGACCTGCGCCGAATGAATGTGGCGATTACGCGCGCAAGAATGAAGCTCATCATTCTTGGCGACGCCTCCACGCTCACGCGCCACCCCTTCTACCGCAAGCTCCATGCATATATTCAAGGGCTCAACGAGGAGGAAGGATTAGAGATTAGGGAGTAAAACTACAAATGAACAAAATACTGAATTTCTTAAAAAACTGGACACTGCCTGCGGCCATCGCCAGCGGTGCTGCCGTGTATTACATCTTTTCGCTCATACCCGCGCTCGATAGCTTTTCTAAGGCGGCGAGCCCTGTGTTCGATGAGATAGTGCCCTGGTTCCTGTTTGCGGTGCTGCTCACCACATTCCTTAAAATCGACTATCAGAAACTGCGGCTTGCCCGGTGGCATTTCTGGGTGTGCCTCGCCCAAGTGCTGATGGTGATGACGCTGGTGGGGTGCATTCTCTATTTTGGAATGGATGGGCAAAACCTCGTGGTGATGGAGTGTGTGCTCACCTGTGTGATAGGACCGTGCGCAGCGGCTGCAAGTGTGGTGACCGCCAAGCTCGGTGGCAGCCTTGAGTCAATGACCACCTACACATTCGTGTCGAACGTGCTCACCGCCGTGATGATACCGCTGACGTTTCCCCTCATCGACTCACATGTGGAAATGAGCTTTGGCGTGGCGTTTCTGAGAATCATGTGGAAAGTGTGTGTGGTGCTGGTAGTGCCTATGGCGCTGGCGGCGGTGGTGAAATGCCTTTTTCCACGCCTGCAGCAGAAAGTGGCATCGATGACCAACCTCCCGTTCTACCTGTGGGGCTGCTCGCTCTGCATCGTCACGGGCATCACCTTCCGCAATATCATGAACTCGCACGCGCCACTCTCCCTTCTCGCCACCATAGCCGTGGTGAGCTTTATGATATGTGTGGTGCAGTTCTCTGTGGGGCGTAACATTGGACGCTTCTTCGGCAGCACAGTGGAGGGCGGCCAGGCACTCGGACAGAAGAACACCGCCTTTGCCATCTGGGTGTCGAGCGCCTACATCAACCCTCTTGCCGCTGTGGGGCCGGGCTGCTACATCATCTGGCAAAACGCCATCAATAGTCTTGAGCTTTACCACCAGCGCAGGCACGCATCATAAGCAATATTCTACAGCGCAGAGGGGGTAATTTTCCATCCACGACTGATCCACATAGTGTTTCATTGACAGTCGCAAGCCTTTAAGCCCAGGAAAAAGTGTATTGCAGAATGTAGAAAGGCTCTTGGTGTGAACATTGTCCTCCGCCTTCACCTCGACAGGAACAATACGCACTCCACTTTGCACCAAAAAACCTATTTCACATTTAGAGCCGCTCTTGCTCCAATAATATATGTACATTGAAGTAAATCTGTGTATAATTTTCGGTACATTTTCTTAATTTTTGAGCATTTTCGCAAAGTTACACATTATCAGCATAATAACAAATAATCACGCACTTTTTCTGCCGAATATCGGCAATCACTCTACACTTTTTCTGCCATTGAGCACTTGCTGAAATCTATGAGGGCTGGCGGCGATATGGGGAGAGTGGCGGAAGCAGGAAAAATCGCTGGCCTCGCCAAGCGATGGAGGTTTTTGGGGCAGGCACCCATTTTGACAAAGATTTTTCAATGCTTTGTGACGGTGAAAATAGGGTGTGAGTGGCGGAAAATCACTAACTTTGCACCAAATTTATAATAATACAGCAAACTACGATGAGTGAAAATTTTGAAATGGTGGCCAAAACTTTCCAGGGATTGGAAGGTGTGCTGAGCGACGAGCTTCAGGCCCTCGGAGCGCAAGAAGTGACCCAAGGCAAGCGTATGGTGTCGTTTAAGGGCAATCTCGAAACAATGTATAAGGCAAACTTCTGCTGCCGCACCGCATTGCGCATTCTGAAACCAATCTACAAGTTCCGTTCTACCGACGCCGACGACCTCTATGAGCAAGTGCGTAAATTTGAGTGGGACACCGTTTTGAGCACCGGCAAGACTTTCTCTATCGACACCACCGTGTATAGCGACGTGTTCCGCCACTCCCGCTTTGTCACTTACCGCGTGAAAGACGCTATCGTTGACTATTTTAAGGAAAAACACGGCAAGCGTCCCTCTATTCGCGTGAGCGGCGCCGACTTCGTGCTCAACGTGCACATATCTGTAGATGAGGTGACCATATCGCTCGACTCGTCGGGCGCGCCTTTGTATAAGCGTGGATGGCGTGTGGCACAAACCGACGCACCTATCAACGAGGTGCTGGCAGCCGGCATCATCAAGCTCAGTGGGTGGGACGGACAGTGCAACTTCGTGGACCCAATGTGCGGCTCGGGCACTTTTTTGGTGGAAGCCGCAATGATTGCCGCCAACATCAACCCTGGCGTGTATCGCAAGGAGTTCGCTTTCCAAAACTGGAGCGACTACGACGAGGAACTTTTCAACACCATCTACAACGACGACAGCCAGGAACGCGAGTTTAAATACAAAATCTACGGCACCGACATTGCCGTTCAGGCCATAGCCATAGCCGAAGCCAACATTAAGAGCGCTGGCGTGAGCAAGATGATTGACCTGAAGCAGCGCGCCATCGCCGACTGGGAAGAGGCTCCGGAAAAAGGCGTGGTGGTCACCAACCCTCCCTATGGAGAGCGTCTGAAATACCAGGACATCAACGAGCTTTACGAGACGCTCGGCAAAAAGCTGAAATTCGTGTTTAAGGGCTACGACGCGTGGATTATCTCCTATGGCGAACTCACCGACCTCATCGGCCTGCGCCCATCGGTGAACTATCCGCTGCTCAACGGCGACCTTGAGTGCGAACTGCGTGAATACAAGATTTTCGACGGATCGTACAAGGACATGAAGGCAGAAGGTGGCTCTATCCGCAACGAAGGCTTCCGTGCCGCCGACAAAGACAGAGGACAGCACCGCCCACGCTTTGAGGAAACATTCAAGAAGCGTGACAGCGAGAATGGCGGCGAAGCCCGAAACCGGCGCGACGGCGACCGCCCACAACGCAAGTTCGGTGACCGGCGCGACGACGACCGCCCACGACGCAGATTTGGCGACCAGCGCGATGGCGACCGCCCACGGCGCAGATTTGGCGACCGGCGTGATGGCGACCGCCCACGGCGCGAAGAAAACGGCGAGGAGCGCATGACACACGACGAGTACTTCTACAGCGAACGTCACGCCCGCACGGTGCTGCGCCACCAGGAGCCCACATTGGGCAAGGAGAATGAGCGTCCTATCATACGCGGACGCCGCAACGGATGGAAACGCCGCGATGAATAGTGCCGCGCGCTCACACACACTCTCTCTCCCACATAATTGGTAAAGCAATCTTTAAAAACCAACATATATTTTTTAAGTAACAACACAATGAAGCAAAAAATCTTGCTGCTGGGCTCAGGTGGCCGCGAATGCGCCATCGCATGGAAATTGAGCCAAAGTGAACTCCTCGATAGCCTATACATTGCCCCAGGCAATGCAGGCACTGCGCAATATGGCACAAACGTGCCTCTTTCGCCTATGGACTTTGAGGCCGTTGGAAAGTTTGCCGCCGAGGCAGGCATCACCATGCTGGTGGTGGGCAACGAAGACCCGCTGGTGGCTGGAATAACCGACTATTTCCACGCTACCGACGCACTGAAAGGCGTTAAGGTGATTGGACCGTCGAAAGGTGGAGCGCAGCTCGAGGGCAGCAAAGATTTTGCGAAAGGGTTTATGCATCGGCACGGCATCCCCACAGCCGCTTACCTGAGCGTCACCGCCAACAACTTGGACGAAGGACTCGCTTTCCTCGAAAACCAGAAGCCACCCTATGTGCTGAAGGCCGATGGCTTGGCAGCCGGAAAGGGCGTGCTCATCATCGACAGCCTCGATGAGGCCAAGAGGGAGTTGCGCCACATGCTCGACGGCATGTTTGGCAAGTCGAGCGCCACTGTGGTGATTGAGCAGTTCTTGTCGGGTATTGAATGCTCAGTGTTTGCGCTCACCGACGGCGAGCACTATCAGCTTCTGCCGGTGGCAAAGGACTACAAGCGCATAGGCGAGGGCGACAAGGGGCTCAACACCGGAGGCATGGGCAGCGTGTCGCCAGTCAGCTTTGCCGACAGCGCATTCATGCAAAAGGTGAAGGAGCGCATTGTGGAGCCCACCATAGCCGGGCTGAAGGCAGAGAAGCTGCCCTACACCGGATTCGTGTTCTTTGGCTTAATCAATGTGGACGGTGATCCTTTCGTGATAGAATATAACTGCCGCATGGGCGACCCCGAAACCGAAGTGGTGATGCCACGCCTGAGGAGCGACCTCGTGGCACTGCTGGAAGCCGCAGCCGACGGCAAGCTCGACCACACACCTGTGGACATCGACCCACGCTATGCCGTGACCGTGATGATGGTGAGCGGCGGCTACCCCGAAGCCTACGAGAAAGGCAAGGTGATAGAGGGCCTCGACACGGTGAATGGCAGCGTGGTGTTTCACGCTGGCACCGCACGGAATGAAACCGGCCAGCTCATAACTGCCGGGGGGCGCGTTCTGGCCGTCACCAGTTATGGCCACACCAAGGACGAGGCTCTGGCGCAGTCGTTCAGCAACATTGCCAAAATCAAGTTCGACAAGAGCTATTTCCGTCACGACATAGGGTTCGATCTCAAGTAGCGCCATCCCCCACACATATTAATCCCACCCTATATATCCACACTGCACACACCGCAATTACAAATGACATACCGAGAAGAAAGAATCAACGACTTCTTTAATTCACGCACCTTGCTCTCCATTATGGGGCTTGTGTATGTGGCAGTGTCGTATTTGGCATTTGCCTCCAGGCGGTATGGTGCATCGGTGGCGAGTGGCAATGGGGTGTTTTTCAACGACATCGACCAGCTAATCGGGCATCCGCTCGTGTCATACGGTGTGAACACGGTGTGCGTGTTTGCCATCGTGGGGCTCACAGTGCTGCTCAACAAGACCTACACCTTCATTCGTGAAGTCACCTTCATCTATGGCTCCACCTTTTTGGCGCTACAGTTGGCTTGCCCATTTGCCAGCACACAGTTCAGCACCGGCACCGGCCTGTGCCTGCTCACGCTCATGGCGCAACACGTGATGTTCTCCACCTACCAGCAAAAGCAGGTGTCGCAGCAGCGGGTGTTTCTCGTGTTTTTCCTGGTGTCGGTGTGCAGCCTGTTCCAGTATGCGTTTTTGGCGCTTGTGGTGCCATTCTTTATCGGGTTTCTGCAAATGCGCGCCATCAATTTCCGTGGCGTCATGGCTGCGGTGTTCGGCCTTGTCACCCCCTTTTGGCTCGCCATAGGACTTGGACTTGTGGACCCCATGTCGGCCATGCCACCAGCCTATGGCCAGGCGCTGATGGTGCTGGGCGCACGGCAAATTCCCGTCATTCTCATCGGGTTGGCAATAGTGGGCGTGTTCACCTTTATATTCATCATCATCAATGTGCTGAAGATTATGTCGTATCGCCTGCAACTGCGCGTTTACAACTCGTTTTACCTGGTGCTGGCGCTTTTCTCCATTGTGATGATGGCCATCGACTACCGTAATTTTTTCGTGTATCTGACGCTGCTCAACTATTGCTTCTCCATTCAGGTGGCACAGGCCTACACCATTCATTCCAATGTGCCTCGCCGCTATATATTCATGGTGCTCTTTATGCTCACGTGCGCCGCAAGCCACATTTGCTATTACTTCCTTTAGGATTATGAAAATCGTAATAGAAAACCACATTCCATACATCAAGGGGCTTTTAGAGCCTTACGCCCAAGTGCAGTATCTCGAAACCTCAGCCATCACTGCCAGCGCGGTGAGGGACGCCGATGTGCTCGTCACACGAACACGCACGCGATGCGACAAGGCGCTGCTCGATGGCAGCCGTGTGCGCATGATTGCCACCGCCACTATCGGCACCGACCACATCGACCTCGACTACTGCCGGCGCTCCGGCATCAAGGTGGTGAACGCCCCAGGGTGCAACGCTCCCGCCGTGGCGCAATGGGTGCTCAGCTCAATCGGGCACTGGATGGCGAAAGTGGGCGAAACCAAGCCCCAGCACTTGGTGCTTGGCATAGTGGGTGTGGGCCATGTGGGGAGCATCGTGGCGCGGTGGGCCACACAATTGGGCTTCAGGGTGCTGCTGTGCGACCCTCCACGCGCACAAAAGGAAGGCGCGGCGGCATTCTGCTCCCTCGACGAAGTGATGGCAGAAAGCCACATCATCACATTCCACACACCGCTCTACCACAGTGGCGAACTCGCCACCCACCACCTGTGCGACGAGCAATTTCTGCAAAAAGCCACCAACCTTCGCCTGCTGATGAATGCCGCCCGTGGGGGCATCTGCCACAACGCCCCACTGGCGCACTGGCATGGCGACGTGGCCATCGACTGCTGGGAACATGAGCCAGAAATCAGCCGTCAGCTCCTTGAAAAGGCGTTTGTGGCCACGCCACATATCGCAGGTTACTCTGCCGACGGAAAGCGCCGTGGCACCGCCATGGTGATTGAGGCCCTCAACAGGGAATATGGATGGCACGCCACACCACTCGCGGCCGAAGCCCCCTACGGAGGCACAGCGAACGTCACCCTGCAAGAAGTGATGGACAGCTACAACCCTCTTGCCGACACCGCCATGCTCAAGAGCGATCCGTCGGCGGCAAATTTTGAGAGCCTCCGCAACCATTACCACCTTCGCCCAGAAGTGAAATAGCACAGGGGAAAAACAGCGCCATTCCCTTGACTTTTGTCAAAAACGCCCCACTTATTCCCTTGACTTTTGTCAA
>DLLC01000019.1 GCA_002476625.1 Porphyromonadaceae bacterium UBA7572
ATCTTGTCTTCTTTTCAGAAAATCTGTTTTGAATACGCGCAACGTCTCTACGCCTGCTCCCAGCCACCCGGACAATCCACATTCACTTTTTTGAATCCATTCGTCGTACCTGTCGTATATATCAGGAACCAACGGGACTTTTACAATGTCCCATTTTTTGTTCGCTCTGTCTCTTGTACTACTACTTGTCAGATAACTGCAACATTTCAATGACCTTCGCCTCTCATTGGGGTGTTACCCCCGAAAAGCGAGTGCAAAGTTACACCTTTTATCCGTAACACCAAAACTTTTTCGGCATATTTTTTGAGTTTTTTTTGCACTTTCCAGATAACACACTGGCCATCAGTACGAAAAAAATCAAACTTTTTTCGCCTCATCATCGCCTTTCTGACCCACTCTCCCCCAAAAGCCCTTTGAAGTAAGAAAAGGTCTGCAATTCCTACGAAGAAATACGGAAGGCTCTTTTGACAAAGGGAAATGCGAAAACAATGCCAGTCAGTCACAGCTATTTGTCAGCCTTGCACTTCCAAAGTCCTATTTTTAACACATTATTAATAAATAGATAAATCTATTCTGCGTCTGCGACTATTTTTTGTCGAAATAAGACTCGAGCGAGAGGCGGTCAGCAATGTGGTTAAGGAGTTTGATTTCCGAGTCGTCCACTTTTTCATCTGCATCGATAACCTCCACGAGTTTCAACCCAAGGGTAACCTTGTCGGCAGATGAAGCACCGTTCATCACATCAAGAGCAATATTCACAGGGATACACTTTGCCAACATGAAAGTTTCGTCATCGACGGAAAAACCTTCGAGAATACGCTTAACCGCCCCTAATTCTCGAGGGTCAACCATTCCGTCAGCATTCGCCATTTCTATCAGAATGCTGGTAAAAGCAATTTTTTGATTATGAGTGAGCATTTTTTTAAAATTTATGAATACAAAACAAAAATAAGGATTTATGATGAATAAAATAAAAAGATTTGCTGAAATTTTAGCGATTTCGTAATTTTGTAAGAGTGCATCAGCCCACTGGTATAAAAAGCAGACCACAAGATGACAAACAAATGCCACAGGCACGCATTTTGCTGTGTGTGGACTGTAGCGTGTATGGGCAAGAAAGAAAAGGCCGCACAATTACAGAATAAACAACAAAAAATAACATTGCAAATATGAACAGAATGAAACAAGCGTTAGCACTGCTACTGCTCATCGCATCCACAGCAGTGAGCCTCAACGCTCAAGCGACAAAAAAACACGAGTTCAGAGGCGCATGGCTTCACATTATCGGACAAAGCCAATATGCAAAAATGACACCAGAGGAAACTCGGCATTACCTCGTCAAGCAGCTCAACGAGCTAAAAGCCAGCGGAGTGAACGCCATTATTTGGCAAATTCGCCCACAAGCCGACGCTGCCTATCCCAGCGACATTGAGCCTTGGAGCAAATGGATCAGCGGCACCGCCGGCGTCCCTCCAGTTCCAGTGTGGGACCCCCTACAATTCATGATTGACGAATGTCACAACCGCGGCATGGAGCTGCACGCATGGATCAACCCGTATCGCGTGACCAGCGGCAAAGACGACAAGCCTGCCGAGGGGCACGTTTACTACAAGCACCCTGAATGGTTCGTGAAATACGCCGACGGAAAAACCTATTTCGATCCTGCCCTTCCAGAAAGTCGCAACTTCATCGACAAGGTGGTGCGCGACATCCTCAACCGATACGATGTGGACGCCATACACATGGACGACTACTTCTACCCCTACCCCGTGACAGGCGTGGAATTTCCCGATACAGCCTCCTGGAAAAAGTACGGTGAAGCACAAGGGTGGACCGACAAGGGCGACTGGCGCCGCCATAACGTGGATTTGCTCATTGAGCAACTTCACAACACCATACACGAACTGAAGCCTTGGGTGCAATTGGGCATCAGCCCATTTGGCATCTGGCGCAACAAAAAGAGCGACCCACGAGGAAGCGAGACTGACGGCCTCGAATGCTACGACGCTCTCTATGCCGACTGCCCAAAATGGACAAAAGAAGGATGGGTTGACTATATGGTGCCACAACTGTACTGGGAGCAGGAGCACAAAAGAGCCAACAACGAAACGCTGATGCACTGGTGGAACGGAGAAGCATACGGCAGAGGCATGTACTACGGTTTCTCGGTAGGCAACGTGATGACACATAAAGACACACGCGACAGCACCATCAACAACCAGCTCGGCGAGAAAATGGACCTGCTGCGCAAGCTCAACAACGTGACCGGTGTGGTTTGGTGGCCTGGCTACACCGTGTCCAGCAACTTCAAAGGCGTGGCCGACGAGCTAAAAGGCAAATACATGGCTAGCCAGGCACTTGCCCCCGTATATACTTGGCTCGATAACAAAGCGCCAGACGCCGTGCGGAAATTAAAAGCACAGAAATTGTGCTGCGAAACCGTGCTTCGATGGACGGCGCCAAAAACCTCCGATGAAATGCAGAAAGCAGTCCGATATGTGGTGTACCGCTTCAAGGCAGACAAGCCTATCGACATCCACAATGCCGATGCCATTGTGGAAATCACCGGCAGAAACTGCTACCACACCCGTGGCACACTCAAAGGCAAATACGTGTATGCTGTCACTGCCGTAGACCGCTGCAACAACGAATCCGCTCCCACAACCGTTAAAGTGGAAATTGCTGAATAGCCACACGCCAGCCATAGAGGAAAGCAGATGACTGAGAAAATCAAGACAACAGCAATAGCCGTAGTGGAACTGCTCTCACGTCCGTTCACGCAGATGTGGGCATTCATCTTATCGGTCATCACTGTTGTCATCACACTGAAATTCGGGCTCAACGGCAAAGTGCTGGAGTTGAAATACATCATTCCAGAGTTGCTCACCATAGCCTTTCTCCTCTCTTTCTTTAAAGGGAAATGGCGAACGGCAATGGAATGGTTTCTCATTCTTCTGCTCGGTGCTCCGAGTATGACGGAGGTGTATCTCACCCATCATTTCAAGCTTGAGCTATCGTGCCAGAGCGTGCAGCTACTGATGGAAACCAACAAGCGCGAAGCAAGCGAATTTATCGGCAGCTACATATTCAAAGCCGACACGCTGAAATACGCAGGCGCACTTTTTGGGGGATGGACCATAGCCGCACTCATTTATCTGCTACGCGCCAAAGGCACTCTCCAGCCCATTCACAAGGCACTTCACGAGCATCCAAAATACACATTCATCGGTAAAGTGGCGGTGATTATCACCATCGGTGGAATATACTTCGTGCGGACTGGCTGGCTGGCGATGCAACCAAGGTTCTGGCACTCAATGGCGAGCAATTCAGTAGCCGAATTTGAAAAAAGATTTTTCGAGGGAGAAGAGTCGGGCGGATGTGGTGTGTGCACGCCACTGAGCCGCATCATTCATGGCGCAAGGCTCTACTACCTCACCACCAAGCAGTGCGAAGAGTTGGTGACAGTGGCGAAGACCGCAAAAATCGACGGTTGCGACTACAAGGCAAGCAACGTGGTACTGATGATAGGCGAGAGCTTCATCAAGCGTCACGCCCAAATCTACGGCTACGACAAACCCACCACCCCACGAATGCTCGAAGAAATGCGCAAAGGCAACCTCGTGGCCATCGACGACGCCGTAACGGCCTACACCCTCACCTCCAACGTGTTCAAAGAAATGCTCTCCATGCACAGCATTGGAGAAGAAGGTACATGGGCGTCAGAGCCGCTGTTTCCCCAGTTGTTCAAATTGGCGAACTATCGAGTGAGCCTCATCTCCAACCAGTACACACGGTTCAACAACGACATCTGGAACAGCACAGGATCATTCTTCCTAACAAACCCAAAGGTGTCGGACTTTTTAGTGGACTACCATAATGAGCGTAATTACCGCTACGACGAGGGACTGCTACAAGAATTAGACGCACAACTGAAAAAGCAAACTGAGCGCAATCTGATAATTTTCCATGTGCGCGGGCAGCATGTGAGCTTCGAATACGGCTATCCCGAAAGCCGGCGCCACTTCACAGTAAAAGACTACGCCAGCCGCAAGGGGCTGAACGCAGAGCAGAAACAGGCTGTGGCCGACTACGACAACTGCACTCGCTACCAGGACTCCATCACGGGCGCACTGTTCGACCGGCTCAACGGCAAAGACGTGGTGATGGTGATGGTGAGCGACCACGGCGAAAACGTGTATGACGACGGCAAGACTTTAGGCCGGGTGCACAACGACTACTCACACGCCATGCTTGAATCGGAATACCAGGTGCCCATGTGGATATGGTGTTCCGACAAGTACAAAACGCTGCACCCCGACATGGTGCAGAAAATCAAAAAAGCGTCAAAACGTCCGTTTGAGACCGACGACATTCCGCACCTGATGCTCGAATTGGCAGGAATCCGGTGTAAATACTTCACACCCACACGCAGCCTCATCAACGACAAATTCAACGTCAAAAGAGCACGGCTCATTGGCAATCAGAAGCTAAGCTACGACAAATTGCTTCATAAGAAATAGAAACGAAAATTGCACAGTTTGATAATAATTAATAACTTTGTGGTCTTTTTAGAGGCGTGACGTGATCACGTAAAACAACAACAAAAAAGGCAATTTAGACACAACGATGAAATGAAGAAATCAATATACGACTTAATGAGCCACAAGGGCGGAAAGCCATTGAGCATGCTCACCGCATACGACTACCACACCGCCCGCACCATCGACGAGGCAGAAATTGACATGATTCTGGTGGGCGACTCGTTGGGCAATGTGATGCTCGGCTACGAGAACACCCTGGCCGTGACAGTGGACGACATGATTCACCACGGGAAAGCCGTGTGCCGAGGCGCAAAAAATACTTTTGTGGTGGTGGATATGCCATTCATGTCGTATCAAGCGTCAGTGAGCGAAGCCGTGGCCAACGCCGGCAGAATTATGAAAGAAACCAACTGCCAGGCAGTGAAACTTGAAGGCGGAGCAGTGTATGCCGACCGCATCAAGGCCATCGTGCAAGCTGGCATACCGGTGGTGGCGCACATCGGGCTCACCCCTCAATCAGTGAACATGCTCGGCGGCTACAAAGTGCAGGGCAAAACCGTGGAAGCCGCCCAGCGGCTCATCGACGACGCAAAGGCTGTGGCAGAGGCTGGCGCTTTTGCTATCACCTTAGAGTGTGTGCCTGAAGCCCTCGCAAAAAAGGTGACAGAAATGGTGCCTGCGCTCACTATTGGCATCGGGGCTGGTAAATATTGCGACGGACAGGTGCTCGTGTATCAAGACATGCTCGGCTACACCGATGGCTTCACCCCGAAATTCGTAAAAAAATACGCCGACCTGCACCAGGTTATGCTCGACGCCTTTAAGCAGTATAAAGAGGAGTGTGCTAACCGCACCTTCCCCACCACAAGCCACACCTTCAAAATCAGCGAAGACGTGCTTGAAAAATTATATTAAAGCTATACATATAACACAATATCAAAAAATATACTCTATCACACGCACACAACATGAAAGTTGTAAAGACCATTAAAGAGGTAAGAGAAATCGTTGCCTCTTGGAGAAAAGAGGGACTGACCGTAGGGTTAGTGCCCACAATGGGCTATCTTCATGAAGGCCACCAGAGCCTGATAGCCAAATCTGTAAGTCAAAACGACCGCACCGTGGTGTCGGTGTTTGTCAATCCCATTCAGTTTGGCCCGAATGAAGACCTTGAAGCCTACCCACGCGACTTGGAGCGCGACAGCCGGCTGGTGGAATCCACCGGCGGCGACCTCATATTCAATCCAGAGCCAAGTGAGATGTATCCACCACACTTCACCTCGTTTATCGACACTACCGAGACCACAGAGCTGCTGTGCGGCGCTGTACGGCCAATCCATTTTCGCGGTGTCTGCACCGTGGTGGGCAAACTGTTCAACATCGTCCGCCCCGACCGAGCCTACTTCGGCCAGAAAGACGCGCAGCAGTTAGCCACAATCCGTCGCTTCGTGCGCGACCTCAATTTCGGCATTGAAATAGTGCCTTGTCCCATTGTCCGCGAGGCCGACGGCCTGGCCAAATCAAGCCGCAACACCTACCTCAATGCCGAGGAGCGCAAGGCGGCGCTCATTCTATCCAAGAGCCTGAAATTAGGAAAAGAAGCCATCGAGCACGGAGAGAGAGACGCAAAGAAGGTGATTGAAATCATTAAAAACAGCCTTGCCACAGAACCTCTTGCACGCATCGACTATGTGGAAGTGGTGGACTTTGAAAATATTCAGCGCGTGGACAAAATCAGCGATGAGACACTCGTGGCCATTGCCGTGTACATTGGCAAAACACGCCTCATCGACAATTTCATATTTAAAGGATAACCCCAGAATGGAAATCACCCTACTAAAAGCTAAAATACACCGTGCGGTGGTGACACAGGCCGACCTCAACTATGTGGGAAGCGTGACCATCGACACCGACCTGCTGCGCGAGGCAGGCATAATGGAGTATGAGAAAGTGCAAATCGTGGACATTGAAAACGGCAACCGATTCGAAACCTACACCATCGCCGGAGAGGCAGGCTCAGGCATCATCTGCCTGAACGGCGCTGCGGCAAAATGCGTGAGCGTGGGCGACAAAGTCATCATCATGGCGTATGCCAGCATGACACCAGAGGAAGCCTCAAGCCACAAACCAATGGTGGTGTTTGTGGACGGTGCCAACAAGATTGTGAGAAAGGCTAACTACGAGAAGCACGGACTGCTCTGCGACCAGTAACCCCATCCAATCCACCTCCTACAAGAAAATGCTTACAGGTAAGACCATAGTACTGGGCGTGACGGGAAGTATCGCCGCCTACAAAATCGCAAACCTTGCCTCCATGCTCGTGAAGCTGGGGGCATGCGTGCATGTGGTGATGACACAAAACGCATGCCATTTCATCACGCCCACCACCTTTGAAACCCTAACGGGCAATAAGTGCCTCACCGACACGTTTGACCGCAACTTTGAATTCAAAGTGGAGCACGTTTCGATTGCGCAAAAAGCCGACCTTGTACTGATAGCCCCTGCCACCGCCAATGTGATAGGCAAGCTGGCACACGGCATTTGCGACGACATGCTCACCACCACCGTGTTTGCCACAAAAGCGCCGCGACTCGTGTCGCCCGCCATGAACACGGCCATGTGGGAAAACCCACTGTTGCAAGACAACCTGACCACACTGGAACACTACGGCTATGAAATCATCAGCCCGGCATGTGGCCGTCTGGCATGTGGCGATGTGGGTAGCGGGAAAATGCCATCGGAAAGCGAGCTATTAAGCCACATTCTGCTGCGCATCGGCAAAGAGAAGGACTTGAAGGGCAAAAACATTCTGGTGAGCGCTGGACCTACCCAAGAGGCCATTGATCCCGTGAGATACATCACCAACCACTCCAGCGGCAAGATGGGCTATGCATTGGCAAAGATGGCCATCATGCGTGGCGCTAAAGTGACGCTGGTCTCTGGTCCCGTAGGCATTGCGCCCTTTATGGGCACCGACTTGGTGAAAGTGACAAGCGCCGCCGAAATGTGCCAAGCCGTGACATCGCGGGCCCACGCTTACGACATAGTGATCATGTGCAGTGCAGTGGCCGACTTCACGCCAAGCCACTACTCTGCTCAAAAAGTGAAGAAAGCCGAAGGCGGCGATGCGCTGTCTATACCACTGACACGCACCACCGACATTCTTCTCACACTCGGCAAGCAAAAAAGAAAGGGGCAAACACTGGTAGGCTTTTCTATGGAGACAGAAAACTTGGTTGAAAACTCCAGAAAAAAACTGTGCAAGAAGAACGCCGACCTGATTTGCGCCAACTCTATCGGCGGCGGCGAAACCGGATTTGCGGTCGACACCAATAAGGTAACACTCATCTCAGAAAATGAAGTGAATGAGCTGCCACTATGCTCGAAAGAAGAAACTGCCGACCTCATCCTTTCATACATCATGCAGATGCAGCATACGAAATCATAGAATATATTATTACACAGACCGATGCGACTACTGGTAGATATAGGAAACTCCACCACTGTGATTGCCATCGCCAAACCCGATGGAAGCATAGAAAGCACTTGGCGCTTTAAAACACAAAAAAACGGCACCAGCTACATTTTCCGCAACGAAATTTTGGAAGGCTTTACCCCACGCAGCATTTCTCCGGAGCAAATTGAGGCAGTGGTGATTTCGTCGGTTGTGCCTGAGATGAAAGAGGAGTTTTCCGATGCCGTGGTGTCGGCAGTGGGAGTCACGCCGCATTTTTTCAGCGTGGCCGATGCCCAAAAAGTCATCCACATTGATGTGGAAGCCCCTTCACAGTTAGGTAACGACCGCGTGGCCGACGCTATAGGCGCCGTAGCCTGCTATGGGGCACCGGCAATCGTGATCGACATGGGGACCGCCACCACTGTGGGCGTAGTGAACGAGAACAGGCATTTTCTGGGCGGTATGATTATTCCCGGCGTGAAGACCTCACTGACAGCGCTCACCACCAGGGCTTCCCAACTGCCCAACATCAACATAGAGAAGCCCAAAAGCATTATCGGGCGTAACACCATTGAGTGTATGCAAAGCGGAATCGTACACGGGACTGTGGCAATGATTGATGGCGTTATCGATATCATACTCCCCACACTACACAGCACGAAAGTCTCCATCGTGGCAACGGGCGGAATGTCGAAACTCATTATGCCGCACTGTAAGCACCACATCATCATTGAGCCACACCTGCAATTTAAAGGCATCTTCCATGCCACCAAAGAATTATGAAAGCAGTTATCATTGGTTCGGGGAATTTAGCCACGCACCTTGCTCTTGCACTGAATGATGCAGGAGTGAACATAGAGCAAGTGTATAGCAGAGATATGGAGCACGCTCAGGCACTCTCTCTCCGTCTCCACCATTGCGAAGCCATCAGTTCCCTCTCACACATCACACCAGACGCCCACATCTACATCATCGCCATTAAAGACGACGCCATAGCCGGTGTGGCACAGCAAATATCTGCCGTGGTAAAAAATGGTATAGTCATACACACCGCCGGCAGCGTGGCAATGGATGTGCTGAAGCCTGCGGCAAGGCATTACGGTGTGTTATATCCTATGCAGACCTTTTCTAAAAACCGAGAAGTGAATTTCTCTGGCGTGCCCTGCTTCATAGAGTCATCCGACACCAAAACACTAAGCACAATCAAGACGATAGCAGAAAAAATCTGCCACACGGTGCAGGTTGCCGACTCTCATAAGCGTGAAAGGCTGCATTTGGCCGCAGTGTTTGTCAACAACCTTGTCAATCACTGCTACCGCATGGCGGAGTGCGTGCTTGAGGAGCAAAACATTGATTTCAACCTGCTCCTGCCACTCATTACCGAAACCGCACGCAAAGTGCACACCATGCGTCCTAAAGAGGCTCAAACTGGGCCAATGGTGCGCTACGATGTGAAAGTGATGAACAAGCAAATAAATATGCTGAAAGACGAGCGGCAGAAAGAAATATACCGCTTAATGGCAGCAGACATCCACTCCGACTACCCCCCAAACCACTAAAAAGCTCCTTCCTCTATTGGAAAATCCAAAATAATAACTAATTTAGAAACATCTGAATAGAATTGTGAAAACCAACAAGAATTCCATGTTGTTCAAAACCAATTATTCTAACAATGGGATTGAGAACTATCTTTAGCATTTGGATAGTCCACAAAAGGCGGACAGCCTG
>DLLC01000048.1:0-5112 GCA_002476625.1 Porphyromonadaceae bacterium UBA7572
AATGAAAGCCCGAAGTCCGCATTTGCTAGGCTTCGGGCTGGATTCATTTGCTGTTTTGAGTTTTACCGGACAGCAATATCTTCATTTCTGTGCTTTGCATTTATTTGTGAATCATTAGCCGATTCAATCGGCAGGATTTTTTTGTAGTTCGTCCATGGCTTTGTGCCCTTATAAAGTTCTACTGATGAGGCTGGCACATAAAGAGGCACGCCCTTTTCGCTATCGCTTTTCAGGATAGGAGGAGTGGTGGCGCGAACCACAATTTTCTGCAAATTTTTATTCTTGTCCACCATTTTCTTCTCGATAACTTCTACGGTGCGGGGAATGTCGATGCTGAGCAAATTGCAATTGTCGAGCGCGCTTTCCTCGATCACTCTAAGGCCTTCGTTGAGTGTGATGGCTGTTAGGCTCCGGCATTCGTTGAATGCTTTGAAAGAAAGCGTCTTCACCGTGCTTGGCACAGCTACTTTGCTGAGCGACTTGCAGCCCCTGAAGCACTCTTTGCCTATGATCGTCAGTCCTTCGGGCAGGCTGATGCTTTGCAGCGATTCGCAGTTGCGGAATGCGTCTTGACGCAATTCGGTGACGCAATTCGGCAGGCTGACCTGTTGCAGACTTTTGCAGCCCATGAAAGTGCCTTCATCCACCACGTTCACACCATTAGGCCACGCAAAAGAAGTGATGGCAGCACAACCGCTGAATGCGTGGTTGCCAATAGACTTGAGCGCTTCGGCAAAGCTGATGCTTGCCATGCCTGAACAGTTCATAAATGCGCTATTTCCGATTTCTGTGGTTGATTCGGGCAGATACACACTTTTCACCTTGCTACCGCTGAATGCAAAATTGCCGATGCGGGTCACACCGTCGGGCACTGTCACTTCAGCGTCTCTGCCCATAGGGAAGGTGTGTAGAGTATAGCCATTGTCGCTATACAAAATGCCGTCTTCAGAAAGTAATGTGCTGTTGCCGCTCTCCACATCAATTCGGGTGAGCGTGCTGATTGTTCCGAGCCCACCTTTAAGGTAGGTGCTGGCGGGAATAAGCATTTGCGTGAGTTTTGTGTAGGAGAAAGCGTTATTGCCTAAAGAGACGAGGCCTTGTGGCAGATGGACGGCGCGCAGGGGGCAATAGCTGAACGCCTCGCAGCCAATTTCCCTTAAAGTGTAGGGCAGGTTCACTTCCGGCAATTCGAGGCAGTGAGAGAAAGCCCTGTTTCCGATGCGCTCAATGCCATCGGGTAAATCCACTTTTCTCAATTGGCCGCATGAGTAGAAAGCCTCGTCGTCGATAAAGCGCACGTTGCGTGGCATCATCACATCTTCGAGCTTGCTGCATCCAGAGAACGCTCTCTTGCGTATGCACGACGTGAATTTTGGAAGTATGATGGTGCGAAGAGCCGTGCAGCCATAAAACATATAGTCGCCCACTTCGTCGCGGATGGCGCGGTTGCCAGAATAGTAATATCCGCCTGTGGTGATGTGGGCTTCCGACAAGTCGAGGTCCACATAGTTTTCGATAGGGTTGCCATTGGTGTCGAAACACGCAGTTCGAGTGCAGAGTTTCCTCAGCAGCGCTATGTCGTCGCCATTGATATTGCCGATAATTACCACTATGCGAGCCTGACGCAGTTCGCGCTCTCCAAGTTTATCTTTCAGGTGACCAGCATATCTACAGCTGATTTCGCACACATCAGGTGCCCCATGCCTGTAATTTCCACCATAGTAGGTTGCGCCAGAAGGCATCGCAGACAAGGTGGGCAATGACAGGGTGAGGGCGGATGCACAAATGCAGATAGTAGCTAAAACTTTTCTCATGCCGTAAGTGTAATAATATGTGATGCTGATGATTGTTGACGGCAAAGTTATAAAAAAGTGGTGAATGGCAATAAATAGCGTGATAATAAATGATAATGATAATGATAATAAAAAAGTGGTGGTGCGCAGAGATGAAGGCAGGGTGAAAATTAGAGGGCTTAGATGGTGGTTTTATACCAACAAATGGTGATTTTAATCATTGTTTGTTAGCAATAAATACTGATTTTGACTTTTTTTTTACTACAAAATAGTGATTTATAGAAATATCATTTTAGGATAATTTTGCATTGGATTTTCAGAGTGTAAATATTAACAAAAAAACGATATTCAATGCTAAATTTTACATCAATGAAGTATGTGGCGGCTATTGTGGCAAGTTCGTTTTCCTTGCTGGCAATGTCGCAAACTGTGCAGACCGACTCTGCATCAGCCCCCAAAAAGGTGAGCCGACTCACCTTGGGTGGCTATGGCGAGGCAGTGGCGAGTAGAATGTTTTACAGCAATAACTACAAGCGCTACACCGACGCGTCGAAATACAAGAATGCCAAAAGTTTCGGTCAGTTTGACTTACCACATGTAGTGATATTTTTGGGATACGACTTCGGAAAAGGCTGGTCGATGGGATCGGAAATAGAGTTTGAGCATGGTGGGACGGAAAGCGCCATTGAGATTGAGGAGGAAGAAACTGGCGAATACGAGAGCGAAATAGAGCGTGGCGGTGAAGTGGCGCTTGAGCAGTTCTGGATTCAGAAAGCCTTCTCTCCAAAATTCAACCTGCGCTTGGGGCACATGGTGGTGCCTGTGGGTGAAACCAACACCGCCCATATGCCAACAGAGTTTTTCACCGTTTACCGTCCAGAAGGCGAAAACACCATCATTCCTTGCACATGGCATGAGACGGGCATTGCAGCCTTTGGCCGGATAGGCGACTTCCGCTATGAGGTGATGGGTATGGCAGGACTTGACGCCGACCGCTTCGGCAATAAAGGCTGGATTCACGACGGTGCGGGTTCGCCCTACGAATTCAAGATGGCCACTTGCTATGCTGGCGCACTGCGTATCGACAACTATTCTATTAAAGGTCTCCGGCTGAGCGCGAGTGGGTATGTGGGCAATAGTGCCAACAACACATTGGCCGCCACCGACAAGTACAGCAATCTGAAAGGTACTGTGACCATTGGCACATTCGGATTTCTTTACGACGACCATAATGTGATTGCGCGTGGTAATTTTGATTATGGCCACCTAACGAATTCTCTTGAGATTACAAATGCTAATACAGCTTCACGAAAAGATTCTCCATCACCAAAGACGAGCGTGGCTTCGGATGCCATAGCAATGGGCTGTGAATTGGGGTACAATGTGTTTTCTTTGAGCAAAAAACTCACTGCCGATAATCAGCGTTTCTATGTGTTTGGACGCTATGATTATTACGACTCAATGTATAAAACCGTTTCAAAGATGGTGGACGAGACTATGTGGGGACGTCAGAAGATGACATTTGGCTTCAACTATTACCCCATAAAAGAGGTAGTGATTAAGGGCGAGTGGAGTAAGCGTATGTTTAAGTCGCAATACAACGATGAGCCTACTATCAGCTTGGGCGTATGCTATTATGGTATGTTCCACTTGTAGTGCATATATAGAAAAGGAAATTTAGACTATCAAAAAATAAATAAAATTAATTCAATTAACTATTATGGATTTTAAAAAGATTTTCAACAAAAGCCTTGTGGTGCTCACTGTTGCCACTGCAATGGTTTCTTGTAGCGACAACAACAACGAGCCAACCCCGGGAGACAGCAATGCCGAAAAGCAGGCTATCCTCTCGCAGTATGTGAATAAGGTGGTGGTTCCCACCTACAAGTCGTTGGCCGACGCTTCTATGGAGCTTGCCGACCTTTGTGCCGACTTGAAGGCAAACCCTACCCAAGAGAAGGTGCAGGCAGCTTGCGACAAATGGGTTGACGCGCGCAAATACTGGGAGCTGAGCGAGGCTTTCCTGTTTGGCGCAGCCGGTGACTACAACATCGACCCACACATTGACTCTTGGCCTCTGCAAAAGAGCAAGCTCGACCAGACGCTTGCCAATGCCGACCTTATCGCCGAACTTGATGAGAAAGGCGCTGGTGCCGAAGGTTTCTCCTCGCTTGGCTATGGCTTGCTTGGCTTCCACGCTATTGAGTATGTGATCTTCCGCGATGGACATGCAAGAAGCGTAGAAGAAATCACCAAAAATGAACTGATTTACAACGCCGCTGTGGCTGAAGACCTCGCATGGCAAACTATTCGCCTTGAAGCAGCTTGGGCTGGCATTGACAATGTGACTGCCGAGAAAAAGAAAATTTTGGAAGAAAACGAGCTGGAGCCTACCAACAACTATGGTGAAATGATGATTCTCGCCGGAGAGAAAGGCAATGCCAACTATAAAACCCAGATTGCCGCAATGGTGCAAGTGCTTCAAGGTGCCAGCGATATTAGCGACGAGGTGGGCAATACAAAAATCACCGACCCTGTTAACTCTGGCAATGTGCTCGATGTGGAGTCGTGGTACTCTTGGAACTCTATTGCCGACTTTACCGACAATATCAGAAGCGTGCGCAACGCCTACTATGGAACTCTCGACGGAACTGTAAACTCAAACTCTATTTCCGCTTATATGAAGAAAGTTGACGCTAACGCCGACACAAAAATCCGCACAGCCATCGATAACGCAATCAAGGAGGTGTCGATCATGCCGGCTCCATTCCGTAACCACCTTACCGCTGCTGAAACCCAGAAGGCAGTGGCTGCTTGCAATGAGCTGATGGACGCGCTCGACGAAGCAATTACAGAAATCCAAAAATAAAAAACATTTAATTATGCTGAGTTTAAATAAATATACTGTGGCATCGGTTTTGGCAGCGTTGCTGTTGCCATCATGCTCAGACAATAACACAAAGGAAGAACCGGAGCCAACCGTGTCGGATGAATACTATTCTGGCGGTTTGCTGGGCACTACGTTCAACAACACTTCTTCTGCCTATGAGCAATTCACTCCAGCGGTAGAGAAGCAGGGACTGGTGGCTTCGTTTAAGCGAGGCGAGCGTATTTTTGAGGCGCCTTTCGACACCGACACCGATCCGTCGCATCCTATGCGCGGCCTTGGCCCCCTGTGGGTGAGAACAAGCTGCATCGCTTGTCACCCAGGCTACGGACATGGACAGCGTCAGTTGTCGAATTACAATTCAGAAGTGATTGGCAATGGTTACCTGCTTGTGCTCACTGATGAGAATGACAATTACCTGTCGTCGCTCAC
>DLLC01000048.1:5147-8871 GCA_002476625.1 Porphyromonadaceae bacterium UBA7572
GCACAGGCTTCCGCACCATTCAAAGCTCCTCTTGACGAAAAGAAGATTCGCATCAACTGGGAGAAATACACCGATGAATGGGGCAACAAGTTCCCTGACGGTGAAACCTATGACCTCATTTATCCAGAGGTGACTATTCCACAAGACGCTTTCTATGTGCCACTGCAAGTGGGCGGTAAAGACATTGACTATTCTCAATTGCACTGCCGTGTGGAGAGTACTATCGGCATCTATGGCACAGGCTTGCTTGATGCCATTACCGATGATGACATTCGCGCCCAGTATCTTGCAGAGGAGAAGGCTGGGGTTTCGCTGAACCCATCTATTTGGGCAAATGGCGACTTCAAGAGCTACTACACTAACACGGCTCAAGGCGACGGCACAAAATATGTGCGCCGCTACACCTATGCGCTGTCAAGAGGCAATCTGCAAGATGGCGCTGGCGCTAACGCTATTTGGAACATTACCAATGTCACCCGCAGCGACCGTCGCTATCACTACATGACAGCAGCCTACGCAAAGGTGGCTTCGCAAGACAAGGATGTGCAAGCTAAATTCTACAGCTATTATCCAGAGTGGAACAAGACAGGAAATCCTGAGACAGATATCTATAATTACTTGATGAACAAGGAGCTTCCTGTGGAAATGACCGACGACGAGTACATCGACTTGATGGCTTGGCACCGTGGTTTGGCTGTGCCTGCCGCCCGCAACGTGAACAGCGAGGAATTCCAGCGCGGAAAGAAGCTGTTCAGCGAAATTGGCTGTGCATACTGCCATCGCCCGACATGGACAACTGGCGCCGATGAAATCCGTGACCCTAACAACTTCTTCGTAGGTGCAAAGGCACAAAAACTGCCACAGTACCCACATCAGAAGATTTGGCCTTACACTGATATGATTCAGCACCGTCTGTTCATGGTCAATGACATTCGCACTGGTTGGTGCCGTACCACTCCGCTATGGGGTAGGGGATTGAGCCGCCAATGCACTGGCGCTGACGACCGCTTGCACGACTGCCGTGCCCGCACAGTGATTGAAGCCATCATGTGGCATGGCGCAGCAAAGAGCGATGCTCGCAAATCGGTGGAGAAATTCCGCAACCTTTCTAAATCTGACAGAGATGCTGTGGTTGAATTTATCAACTCGATATAATTAATTGTTAATGATTTTTTCGCCATGGGCGTGCTTCAAGGCTTGCCCATGGCGAATTTTGTATATGATGAAAGTTCTTAAACGCATATCTTTTATCGGGCTATGGCTGATGGTGATAGTATTGGCAGCCGCAACCGTAATTGAAAAAATCAGTGGTACGGAATTTGCCCGAGCCGTGGTGTATGATTCTTGGCCTTTTTTCGCATTGTGGTCGGTTGTGGCTGCTTGCGGATTGGCGTATGTGCTGCGAAGCAAGATGCCTGTGCCCGCATTGCTGCTCCACCTGTCGTTGGCGCTTATACTGGTGGGCGCAGCCGTGACTTGGCTTTTTGCCGAACATGGTAAAATACGTTTGGAGCAAGGCCGTGCTTCCACTGAATGCACAAGAGCGGATAGCACCACTTTTCAGTTGCCCTTTAGCCTTACGCTTAACGACTTCAAAATCGATTACTATCCCGGCACTTCTGCACCTATGGATTTTGTGAGCGAGCTGAGTGTTGACGAGGGTGGCCACGCTGAAAAAGGGCTGGTGTCGATGAATAAGATTCTTACCCATAACGGTTACCGATTCTGCCAAAACGGTTACGATCCGCAGTCCAATGCCACTATCCTTTCTGTGGCGTATGACCCGTGGGGAATAGGTGTGACCTATGCAGGCTATGCCTTGTTGCTCTTGTCGTGCGTGTGGCTATTGGTGGATAAAAACGGGCGGTTTCGTCGGCTTTTGCGCACATCTGCGCTGAAAGGTGGGTTTGTAGTGGCGCTTGCACTATCGGCTTCTACTTCATGGGCGTCACCTCGTGTGCTACCTGAAAATGTGGCGGAGCGTATGTCCGACATTGTGATTATGCACAACGACCGAATGAGCACATTTCAGACGTTTGCGCGCGACTTCACCAAGAAACTCTGCGGAAGTAATTCATATAAAGGGTTCTCGGCTATGCAGGTGGTGACGGGCTGGATGTTCTATTACGACGACTGGAAACATGAGCCCATGATTAAAATCAAGAGTAGGGAAGTGCGGCACCTGCTCCATACCGATGAGAAGATGGTGTCGCTTGCCGACTTTATCAGCCCCACGGAAGGATATTTGCTCGATGCGGAGATGAAGCGTGTGATGCAAGGCGACCAGTCGGCCGACGCAAAAGGCGTACAACAGACCGATGAGAAATTCCAAGTGGCAACGATGGTAGCAACCGGAAGCGCCATCAAAATATTCCCGTTGCGCTACAAGAACCAGTTGCTTTGGTATTCACAGGTGTCGCAGGACATTCCACAGGACATCGACGAAAACAAATGGATTTTTGTGAACAAGGGGTTGAACTACCTTAACGAGCTGGTGGTGAAGCAGGACTGGGAAGGCTGCGAAAAATTTATCGACAAGTTTAAGGCTTATCAGCGCAAGGAGGCTGGGGCGGAAATGCCCAGCGATATGCACTTGAAAGCGGAGAATTTGTTCAACTCTTTAGACTACACGATGGTGATAGGTGTGCTGTCGGTGCTGATAGGGGCACTGTTTTTCTTCTATCTTGCCCGTATGGCGGCAAAGGGGAAGGCGCCCAACACAAAGTTATTTCTTGACTTGTATGGCGTGGGAGTGGCGTTTTTCTTGTTTCTCACGGCGTATTTAGGCTTGCTGTGGTATGTGGCAGGGCATATTCCTATGAGCAACGGACCCGAAACTATGCTGCTGATGTCGTGGCTGTCGCTCTTGGTGATGCTGTGCCTGGCCCATAGGTTCACTTTGTGCCTGTCGTTTGGCTTCTTGATTTCTGGACTTACGATTATGGTGGCAATGATGGGCGACACCAACCCAGCCATCACACCGCTGATGCCGGTGCTCCAGTCACCTCTGCTGTCGGTGCATGTGGCTGTGATAATGATGGCGTATGCCTTGCTGGCGTTCTTGATGCTAAACGGGCTGATGGCGCTGTCACTCCGGAAGCATGCCGAGCAGGTGAAGCGGCTGTATGTGGTGGGGCAAATGCTGCTCGTGCCGGCTGTGTTTCTGCTTGCTGTCGGCATTTTCGTGGGAGCGGTATGGGCCAATGTGTCGTGGGGAACGTATTGGAACTGGGACCCTAAAGAAACATGGGCATTGATTACGCTGATTATCTACGCCATGGCGCTTCACACCAAATCTCTCCAGTGGTTCACGCGGCCGGTGTTTTTCCACGCATTTTGCGTATGTGCCTTCTTGAGTGTGCTGGTCACTTATTTTGGCGTGAACTTCTTGCTCGGTGGTATGCACAGCTACGCCTAAAGCTATTTTGAAAGCAAGAATCTGATACACATTATAATTGACGGGGCACACGAGCCAAAATGGAATTACTGACATTCCCCACCGGCTCGTGTGCTTTTTTTATGTAGCAAGAAATGGATGATATGGAGGGGAAGCAATGATGGTTAGAGAATAAGCGCTTTTTAAAAAATGCAAGCATTCTTATCGTTCATTCACACTTTTTACTATATTTGCATTTAAATTGTGATATAACAAAAATGACTGATTATCCTTCAATCATTGTGAGGCAGCGAAGTGTTCTTTTGTTGGTTCTATTAGGTGTGTTGT
>DLLC01000045.1:0-12474 GCA_002476625.1 Porphyromonadaceae bacterium UBA7572
CACTTGCTGTTGGACTCTACAGAAAATGAAAAGAATTTTGAATGAAGATGACTGTAAATGCAAGAAAAATGGTAACTTTGTGATTGAAGTCCTATCTTACACTCAGAAGATACGCCATTTTGGGTACACTTTAACTTGCTTCACATCAGCTTTATTCACCACTGCTTATTCTCCTTATAATACTTCGATTGGCTTCATCAACTCTCGAAGTGTCGATAGATGCCAGATAGGTTTGCGTGGTCTTGATGGAATGATGCCCCATGCCTTCGCTGATGATGGCGATGGAATAGTTCATATCCTGGGCGATGCTTGCCCATGAATGGCGGGTCACATATAGTGTGAGAGGCATTTTCAGTCCTATCCTCGTGCCGATTTTATTCAAGGCGCGGTTCACATTTTCCTGCGCCCGCTGATATTGCCTATATTCTGTGCCATCAGTGTGCTTAATGATGGGCAGCATGTAAGGTGTGCCCACTGTCAGGTGAGCGTAGCGATCTGCGATTTCCTGCTGTTCCTTCTCCCATTCCACGGTAAGCGGCTGACAGGTCTTCTTGCGGCAATATCTTATCAGCCCACTTTTCAAATCAGACTTTTTCAAGTAGGCAATATCCACAAAGGGCATTCCACGCATATAGAAACTAAACATAAAAATGTCGCGTGCAAACGCCAAAGATGAACCTTCAGGTAGCCGCATCTTTTGTATGGCTCGTATGTCAGCCACAGATATGGCTCGCTTGGTAGTCTTCACATACGACAGCTTAACACGGCAAAACAGCCTTTTGGCATCCCGTAGCGCCTCTTCCTCCTCAGCTTTGCACAGCAAAGTGCTGAGTGTGCGTAAGTAAAAGCGAACACTATTCGGCATCAAGCCTCTCTCTACGAGCCATGCGTCATACTCTTCAAGCATGTCTGGAGACAATTCATCAAAGGTCAAGTCCACATCCTCACGAAATTCCTTGAACCTGCGGTAAGCACTGGTGTAGGTCATCGCCGTCCCTTGGCGCTGCATTCGCTCCTGCCTTGCAATTTGCCCTTGCAAAAACGTGAACACAGTGTTGAGCGGCTCGATTTCGCAGAAAGAATCACAGAGTTCATACACAGAGTATTCCCTGCTGGCATTTTCCAGCTTTCTGATGGCCTCTTTACGCTGTTGGAGCATCTTGTCGATAGAGAATTGCATCAGCTGTAACTTAGTCCTTCTTTCACCACGAGGCGGAATAATCAAGCTTCCCGTTGTTGCATCCCATTCATGGGGAAGCACATGATACCCTGTGCTTATCGTCTTCACCTTGCGCTTATGTATCACCAGGAAATACAATGCGCCTTCAGACCCAGGCACAGACGAGGAGCGGAATTTCAATTTAATTGTTGCCATAGAAATTTGTGTTGTTTTACGATTTTAATTTATCTACATAACTAATTATTGCTGAGGAATATAGAGAAACTTAATTTTTCACATCTAAGACTACGGAAGGCAATCAATTGGGCTCCAGGTATTTAATAAAAAGCAAAAGGCAACAAAAAAGGCTGCATTCCAAATGAATACAGCCCGTATTATGTGGTTAAAAATGTTACAGAGCGTATAGATAAAGCGCAGCTATCAAGGTCAGAATTTACCCCCCATTTTCAGATAAAGGGCATATACAGCATAGAAATCCTTGATTTGCTCGTCGGTGATTTTTTTCACATGGCTGAAGCCTTCTGAGCCAATAAACACCACACGAGCCCATGTGGCATGCGACAAGGCGTAGATCAAATCTTTGTCGGCAGCAGTAAGCACATCGTCCACAGTTTCCCAATATCTACGAGGCCCGAGCTTGCCTTTTTTTGGCAATTCTGCCGGTGTGAAGTAATAGCTAAAGCCATTCACCACAAATCTCACTTTCTCTATCTGCAAAGGGTCATCGGCAAAATACTGGGCATGCAGGCGAATCGGCTGAGGCTTCCCACTCGCCAGATTAAAATAGAAAAAAACGTCGTTGTTGGTCACCTCCATAGTCACATCTTTTGGCATCACCCTGCTCGCTTCCACCCTCAACGTGGCCGACAACGCCTCATTCGTGTCGGTGATGGGTTCATCCACCCATTCAAGTGGCTGAGGGCCTAACTGCAAATTGTCAAGATTATAGTCGATAGCCAAAAGAGAGTCAAGCTCGGCCTGCGCTGCTGCCCGGCGTGCCTTCCTTGCCTCCATCTCCTCCTCAAATTCAGGATCGTCTTGAGCACGCTGCTGCAGGTATTTTTCAATGCGCTCCTGCTTTTCCTGCTCTTCTTTCATTCGTTTTTTATCGCTTTTCTCTGCGTTCTTCTCATCATGCGGTTGAAGATAGTAAGTGGTGTTGTCGGTAGAATCAACCACTATCACGGCTGGCTTCTTGTGCAGCCGGCGCACAGGCATTTTCGACCGCCAGTTATCGGCGCCGCCACCATCTTGAGCAAAAGAGGATAGAGAAATTACAGCAAGAGTGAAAAAAAGAAATATTCTAATATAATTATGGCTCATTATTTAATCAACGGTATTTTTATTCTGTGCAAAATTAGTGATTTTCATAAACATACACAAACAGCCTCCAGCCGATGCAAGATTTCATTTGTAAAATATACGGCAATAGCGTAACTTTGTGTTACGAACTTATCATTAATTCCTTTTACAAATTATGACTAAAATTGGATCTTTCGGCACAGAAATTGGCAAAAAAGCCATGCTCTTAGGCAGTGGAGAACTCGGAAAAGAAGTGGCCATTGAACTTGTGCGATTAGGTGTGGAAGTAGTGGCATGCGACCGCTATGCTGGCGCTCCAGCCATGCAAGTGGCTCAAAAGAGCCGAATCTTCAATATGCTCGACAGCGACGCGCTGCGTGCCGCCATTGAGGAAGAAAAGCCCGACCACATTATTCCGGAAGTGGAGGCTATTGCCACTCCCACCCTTGTGGAGCTTGAAAAAGAGGGCTACCACGTGACGCCCACCGCCAATGCAGCCTGGCTCACCATGAACCGTGAGGGCATACGCCGCCTGGCTGCAGAGACTCTTGGCGTGCCCACGTCGCCATACCGCTTCGCCTCCACAGAGGAAGAGTTCAAGGATGCTATTAAAGAAGTAGGCATTCCGTGTGTGGTAAAGCCAATCATGAGTTCTTCAGGCCACGGGCAAAGTGTGGTAAAGTCTGATGCAGACATCGACCGCGCATGGCACATTTCACAAGAAGGAGGACGTGCAGGCGCTGGCAGAGTGATTGTGGAAGGATTCGTTGATTTCGACTACGAGATTACACTCCTCACAGTTCGCAACGTGGCAGGAACACAATTCTGCGAGCCAGTGGGCCATATTCAGCAAGACGGCGACTACCGATACTCTTGGCAGCCACAGGCCATGTCGGCAACAGCCATCAGCAAAGCACAGGAAATTGCAAAAAAAGTGACCGACGCACTTGGTGGCTACGGGATTTTCGGCGTGGAAATGTTCATTAAGGGTGAAAACGTAATTTTCAGCGAGGTGTCACCTCGTCCGCACGACACTGGCATGGTGACAATGATTTCTCAAAACTTAAGTGAGTTTGCACTCCATGCCCGCGCTTTGATGGGCTTACCAATCCCTGCAATCCGCTTCTATGGAGCTTCGGCCAGCAAGGCTATAGTCGTGGAAGGCGACACAAACCGAGTGGAATTTGACAATGTGGACAAGGCTCTTGAAGAACCGGGTGTTGACATTAGAATTTTTGGGAAACCAGAAATTAAAGGCCATCGCCGCATGGGTGTGATTCTTGCCACAGCCAACACAGTGGAAGAAGCTATCGCTAAATGCGACAGGGCTTATGCAAAGCTGAAAATCAGCGTTATGCCACCAAAATAACAGGATTTTGATTCATTCGTCACATAGGTGACCTACAACCATTTTTCACCAACATTTAAAGGCAAGCAGGCGGTACATGCCCCTCTCTACGAGGGAACAATGCACCGCCTGTTTGATTGCTTCAATATACTGTATGAGCGGAAACTTAGAAGGTTGTCACCTTGTAGGCACGTCCGCCCACCTTCACAATATATACCTTGCCACTATTAAGTGTAAACACATTAACGCCTGTCTTTCCGCTCAACACCCGACGTGTGCGGCCATCAATGTCGAACACATAGATGGGGGCATTCTGGGTCAATGTCACTGTCACAGAGCCGCCTGCAACGTTCACTTGTGGCGCAGAGGCAGCTGAAGCATCAGTTATGCCGGAAGGCTCCTGCAATTCTGCATACTCAATATGGGAGGTCTCCGACTTTTCCTCATAGCCAAAGCCATCGGTGCGCCATCCTGTCACGCTATAGCCATAGCGTGTGCCTGGCACAAGGTTGCTGAAGTCGTAGGAAGTGGTTTGTGGATCCTCAATCTTGATTTCTGGAAGAGTGACGGTGCTGACATCACCCTTATTAACTGCCTGTGTCACCTCCACTTCATCCAGGAAGAAGGGTTTAAGCTTATTTTCCTCAAATGAGAGAACGGTTTCAGAGTCGCCATCTTTCATTTCCCAGGTTTCATCAATGTCGCCATTAGAATCGAAAGTAGCCTTATGCATCACCAACTGGCCATTTTCGGTGTAGCCCACATGATAGATGCTTAAAATGTCGCCTGGTGTGCCGTGAGCCTTCAGGCGCACTGTATATACACCACCACTGCGGGAAAGGTTCATGCTTGGTGTGTGCACATACGACATATTCATTGGGAACCTTCCGCTATTAGCTCCAAGCATACCTGCAGCGGCAATAAGGTTTCGCCCGCTCCAGCCTTGACAGTCGGTGATATCGTCAACCGAGGCAATGGAAGTGACAGGCGAATCCATTGTGCCACTCAGCGACTTAGAGAATTTCTCATCAATCACAGTGCTGACACCCGACTCCGTAGCCACATCATAACGATAGGGCTGCACGTAGTAGCCCTTCGATTTAGGAAGGTACTCCCAGTTGGCAGTAAACGCGCTTACCCCCACATTGCTTGCAGGAAGCACATTCACCGACAAGAAGCCGTCCACGAGCATAATTCCAGACATAGCCGACACTTCCTCGCCATTCTTAGCCTTCACATAATAGTAGTAAACTGCTTCAGGATTTAAGCCTGTGGCATTGTAGTGGTCTTCTGTGGTAGGCTGGTCAGTCAGCACATACACAGGAGCCTTGTGCTCGTAGGTAATGGAGTTGATGGCAATGTCGCCCACATTGTGAGTGTCGTCCTTCTTAATGGTGATTTCGATTTTGCCGATATTGAGAGGCGTGTAGCCGAATGCCTCCGACAGCACGAAATCTTGACGGCGGGCAAAGTAAATGGCATAGATGTCGCCTTGGGTAAGAAGATCGCCCTCTTTGTCGTACACCTTAATGTTGAACACGCTTGAGTTGTCTTCAGTGACACCATCGGCGTGAACAAGGTTGGCGTTCAATACATATTTTGTAAGATTACCACCCACAAACAGAGGTGTCACAACCTTGTCGCCTGTAGCATCAAGCAACAAGTGGTTTTTGCCGTTATAGTACACAACTTCTGTAGTGCCATTATCAGCAAGATTCACATTCCACCCTTCGGGAAGGTTGGGGGAGGTGGTGTCAAGTTTGCCATTGCTTTGGCTCACTTGACTAAAATCTTCGGTCACGCTCACAGTGTCGTTACCCAGTGTGTAAAGACTGAACAGATACTGACTACTGCCATTGGCGTTCCACTGGGCAGTAAAAGATGTGCCCTGATAATTGTCGGGAATGACAACGGTGGGCGCAGAGGTCGCAGCATAAGTCATGTTCGCTGAAGTCAGCAACAGTGACAGCAGGAAGTAAAATTTTTTCATGTCGTAAATGATTTATTAAACATTTTCCCCAAGGTAAATATTGATAAATGTGAAATAAAGGACGCATAGGGGAAGGATGCGAACCTTTATCATCAAATCATAAATTTCCCTCTATAAAAATTCCGGCTGCAAAGATATAAAAATTCTTCATATCACGCACCCCATTTGTTGTAATTTTATATATCATTGCTTCATTTTATACGTTTTCTTTATAATTTCCTACAAATAATATTTCAATTGTTACACTGCTGTTCATTCACACATGTCAACACACGGTAGAGGGGTGAAACGCCAAACTTGCGCTTCACCCCTCTAACCGTATGCGGTACGGAAATTTCTTCCTACGCCCTATTTTGCCATACAGGCCTCCACAGCCTCCGTCAACTTCTTGCCCTGGAGACCCCGCGAAATGATTCGTCCCTCGGGGTCGAAAATAATAATGTGGGGAATGCCCATAATTCCATAAAGCCTGGTGGGTTCTGTTAGCTTCTGGTTACCCACTATCACAGGCCATGGAATGCTGAGCTGGCCAATGGCCTTATGCGTGTCAGCTGGGGCGTCCCACACTGCCACACCAAGGAAATTCATACCTTTCCCATTATACTTTTCATACATTGACTTAATGTTGGGAATCTCACGACGGCACGGGCCACACCAACTTGCCCAAAAATCAAGCAGTGTATAGGTGCCTTTGCCCACAAAATCACTCAATTTCACTGTACTCCCATCCTCTTTTATGACAGTGAAATCAGTGAACATACTCCCCTCTGCCGTAGCGGCTTGCGCCTTAACATTTGCTATGGCGTCTTTAACCCGCCTTAACTCCAAATAGGAAGAAGGTACGCTTTTCAGTTCCGTTTCAAGCTGACTCAAGGAAAGCGGCTTACACATTAAGTAATTATAAAAAGCCCATGGTCCAATGCCATTTTGCTTGTTCTCCTCAAAAGCCTTGTAAAAATAAGTGGCAGCCTCTTCATCGGTAGTCACATTTTCCATCGATTTGTCTAACTTGTTCACGTAATCGTTGAGCGGGGCGCCAGAAGCAATTTTTGTGGACCAGTCCACAGCTATCGCGCCATCCTCCACCACCATTCCGCACCGTTTCCCGTCAATAATCAGCCGAGCGAAAAACGAGTCTTCTATTTTACCCTTAATCACGCATCGCTTGCCGTGAACGGTGGCAGTGGCAACCGTGTCGCCAGTGTCATAATTTGTCAGATAGGCCGTGACGTTGTTAAGCGACACATCGGGCATCGCCACAGTGATTTTATAGCCTCCTGCAAATGCGCACATAGCAAACGCAGTAGCAAATACAGAAAATACAATCTTTTTCATCTTCAAATCTTTAGTTTATTTGTTCCTGCCACGAAGTTACAAATATTTTCTAACATGTCAAATATCGCACACGGCGGCATATAGAAAGGGGGCAGAAGCAAGCACATGCCTCTACCCCCATTTCATAGAAAATATCATTGAAACGAGCAGCCTACTTCTCTATCGAATTGTAGAGGATAGACTGAATGTGGGTTCGCGCACTCACTCGACCAAAGTTGGGATTATCACGAGTGGGCGATACCCGGTTACACAAAAATATGTAAATCATATCAGTCTTGGGATCCACCCAGAAGCAAGTGCCGGTGAAACCTGTGTGTCCAATGGTCTCTGGGCTCGCCTCATCACAAGTCGACGACCATTCGGGGTTGTCGAGGCGTGGCTTGTCGAATCCCAATCCACGATGCGAATTGGCGCTCTTTGATGTAAGGAAAGTTTCCACTGTGGACTGCTTCAGATAGCGATCGCCTCCATAGACGCCACCATTGAGCCACATTTGGAAAAGTTTGCAGAGGTCGTTGGCATTAGAGAACAGCCCGGCGTTTCCTTGCACACCACCAGAAAAGGCGGCAAGCTCATCATGCACATATCCGTGTATGTGCTGACGGCGTAAATAGGTGTCAACCTCTGTGTAGGCTATTTGATATTGTGGAAATTTTTCGAGCGGACGATACATCGTGTGGTAAGCGCCAAGAGGGGCAAACACCTCGCCTTGAACAAAAGTGTTGAGAGGTTTTTTGGTGATGTTCTCCACAGCATTAGCCAGCAGGCAGAAATTTAAACAGCTGTAAAGGTATTTCTTCTCGCCCAGTTGAGAGGTGTAGATACGCGCCATTATCGAATCATAGGTGGCACGGCTTCCCCACAGGCCTTCGGCTATGGGCAGATTAAACACATCGGTCTGCTTTCGCGACAGGATATCGGTGCGCAACTTGGCTTGCTTGTTGCCATAAGCATTCTTCATCACCAAAATGGTATTGTATTCATTAGGAGTGGTAGAAATCAGCGGAGCCTTATACGTCTTAGGGTCGAACATCATCTGCCACATATTGAGCGAAGGCTGCATACCAGTTTCATGATACAGCAGCTGACGGAATGTAATGTCTGACTTATCATTGTCCTTCAGCTGTGGTATGATGTCGCTCGCAGGCTCGTCGAGCTGAATTTTCCCTTCATCATACACTTTCATCACGCCAGTGATAGTGCCTGTAGCTTTCGACACCGAAGCCAGTCCATAAAGAGTATTGTTGGTCACTGGGATACTTACACCATAGTCGATTTGGCCATAGGCACGCTTGCAAACCACCTTTCCATGGCGCGCCACAACCACCTGACAGCCAGGAAACGCCTTTTGCTGAACGCCATAGTTACACACTGAATCTATTTTTGCCAGCAAACTCGACTTGAAGCCCACTTCTTCAGGTATGGTATAGCCCAAGCGGCAAGCGTCATAAGTAACGCCAGTTCCAGCTTTCAGCACCCCATTACCAGTTTTCATGTCCACAGGAAGTACACCCTTTGCGGCATTACCGCCGAATATGGTCTGTGCCAGATAATCCTCATCGGTCATCGTTGTGCTGTATGCCACAAGAGAAGCCTTCACGCTCGATGCTCCAAGCAAAGAACCCACGACATCAAGTTGCTCTGGATGGCACATCGTGGCCACCACCACATCTGCATTCACATTGGTCAACTGCTTTGCCGCGTCCACATAATCAGCCTTGGCCACACACACAATTACGGTGTTGTAACCGCCCTTGGCAATCTTCTGCAAAAGCGCATCAAGGCCTCCCGCTCGCCTATAGTCGAACACCGTGGCAGCGGCATAGTCGCCACAGCGGCGTGCAAACATTGACTTCTCACCATTCTCATTACCCATCACCACAACAGCTATCTTACGCTTGTCCAGGCTCTTCAAAGGGAGAATGCCGCCAGCCGACTTCACCACTGTAACAGTGGCGGCTGTGAGCTTGCGTTGAAGCACTTTAGCCTCTGGAGCATTCACATCTGCCACAATATTATCGAGGCTAATAACAGGCTTAACGTTCAGCCCCAAAGCATATTTATAGCGAAGCACTTTTTTCACTCTCGCGTCAATATCCTTTTGCTTAATCATTCCTGAAGCCACAGCTTGCTTAAGTGCTTTAATTTCAGCCCCTAAATCATCAGGCATTAGCAGAATGTCGTTGCCTGCAAGGAAAGCATTCACACACACCGATCCTTGCGTCTCCTTTGCGCCTTCCATTCCGAGGGCATCAGTAAAAATAAGACCATTAAAGTGCATCTTCTTTTGCAAGAGATCGGTAACGTAGGTTTTCGACATCGTGCCTGGAACGCGGCGTTTTTCTATAGCAGGCACATAAAGATGGCCTGTAAGGCAGCCTCCGAGGCCTGCGTTGATATACTGCTGAAATGGAGCGAAATCATACTGCTTCAGCTCTTGCAAAGATTTGTCAACGGTCGGCAATTCTTTATGTGAATCGGCTGTTGTGCTGCCATGTCCAGGAAAATGCTTCATGACAGAAAGCACCCCGCCGTCTTCCATGCCTCGGGCAAAAGCCACCCCATGACTCCCCACAAGGATGGGATTAGAGCCATACGAACGAGTGCCCAGCACCGTCTTCGGACGGTCGATAATGTCGAGCACAGGAGCGAAATTCACATTCACGCCAACGCGTTTGCACTCACGTGCCACTTCCTTGCCATAATTGTAGAAGAACTGGTCATCGCTGATAGAGCCGAGAAACAGGTTACGCGGAAACTTTGGCGCATCTTCCAGCCGCATTGAAAGCCCCCACTCTGCGTCGAGCGTAATCATCAACGGCACTTTTGATAGTGATTGGGCGTAATTGGTGAGTTTGGCCTGCGTAACAATGTCGTTCTCGTTGTATATTAGGCCGCCCACCTTGTATTCATCCACATATTTTTTCACCAGCCTCTCAGCGTCGGCACTGCGTGGATTCACTGCCATTACAATGAGCTGCGCTATACGCTCATCAGGTGAGAGCGACTTGAACGTGGAATTAACCCACGACTCCATAGCCTTGCCATCGGCCTTGCTGAGAATAGAAGGCTGACGCTTGGCTGCTACAGAAGCAGTGGCCATAATCAGCGCAGCCACTGCAATAAGTATAAGTTTTTTTAAATTCATTATGGTATAATACAGTTGTAGTTTATTTCTTTACAAAGCGAGGCTTATCTGAAGCATCTATCATCTTACCCTTGGCTTCGAGTCCCTTAACATATTGCAGCATGTGCTCGCCATAGGGAACGGTGTCTGTAAACAGCACTTTTCCATTACGAAGCGACACAAGGTAGTCGCCACCATTCGACAGGAAATTGATAGTGGCTAATCTATAGGTTTGCTCAGGCTTAATTTGCTTGCCGTTTAGCTTTGCGCTAAGAATCTCGTGTTTGCCATTATACACGACTGCTATTTGTTTGCTCACCGCGTCGCCGTCACGAAGGCTCATCACACGGAAAGCCTCAATGATATCTTTTCCCTTAACGTCAAGCACTACAAAGCGGTTGTCGAAAGGAAATGTGGAATTAATCAGCCCTTCCGAAACCACGCCTTTAGGCATATCCTGACGGATACCGCCCTTATTCATAATGCAAAAATCCACTTTCCCGTCATACAGCCCATGTATGATATCCATCACGGCATCTGTAAGCCAGTTTTGATAGGCATTGCTACTGAGCGACATAGCCTTGGCGCTGTGAGCCACGGGAGCGCTCATAATGGAGTCCACCTTACTTTTATAAGGGGCAAGCCATTTCTCAAAAGCTGTGTACTTTTTTGCAGCCTCATCATAGTCGGCACTCACCTTGATGTGGCGGTACTCCACTTTACCCGTTTCAAGGTCAAGGTCATACACGCCCACAAGCTTTCCATATTTGCCATTTTGCCCGATAGGCACCATCTTGCCATCTGCATTTTTCACATTGGCCTGAGGAGTGCCAGGGCTAATTACGGTGTGGGTGTGTCCGCCAATCACCATATCTATGTAGTGGCTCTTCGTCACCAAAGCGGAGTCACATGGCTCTCCCGGAATTTCGGCAAAGTAGCCGATATGCGACACCATCACCACATAGTCCACTTTCTGTACCTCTTTCAGGTATTTAGCCGTGGGATCGGCCACCAGTTCTCCGTTCTGGTAATACAGTCCATCGAAATTTCCCTCTGCCACCATTCCTTGAGGATTCACGTTGATACCGATGAACCCCACACGTTTTCCGCCAAACGACTTAATAAGGTAAGGCAGCACACGCTTCACTGGTGTAGCGCTGAAATCATAGTTGGTCGACACCACGGGCGTGGCCATACGGTTATAGTAATGGGCAAGCTGGGCAATGCCATTGTCAAACTCGTGGTTGCCTAATGTCACCATATCGTAGCCAAGACTGTCGATGGCTGCAAATTCCACTTCCCCTTTAAACAGGGAAAAATAGAGCGTTCCTTGCACGGCATCGCCACAGTGCACAATCATTGTGTTCTTGTTTTCCCTGCGAATTTGGTCGTAGATGGCACGGCGGCGCAGGAGCCCCCCCATGCCGTCACTGGCTGGGTCGATCTGACTGTGCGTGTCGTTCACGGCGGCAATCACAAGGTGTTCGGCTTGAGTCACCGATGGAATAAACATCGCCAGCATAGCCGCCAACAATAGTCTTTTAAGTGGATTCATAACATTATGATTATATTAGTTTTCTACAAAATATCGTCAAAACATTTTATTTCACGAAGTTACAAATAAAAAACGACTCTCTCGTCAATTTCCACTAAAAACTCTCAAAAAAAGCTGCGGCTCCATGCATATAAGCGCATAGAGCCGCAAGTTGTCAGAACGAGTAGTTATGAAATAGATTAGTCTTCAATTAACGCAATTCCTCGCATCATTAAGCTCACCTACTTGACAATAAGTCCGTGGCCTGTCATTTCGGCAGGCTTGTCAAGCCCCATTATTTGCAGAATAGTGGGTGCCACATCAGCCAGACGGCCATTTTCCACTTTGGCGTCTTTATTTGAAGTGACATACACGCATGGCACTTCGTTGAGTGAGTGAGCGGTGTTTGGAGTGCCATCAGGGTTGAGCGCATGGTCGGCGTTACCATGGTCGGCAATGATGATCACCTCATAGTCGGCTGCCTTAGCGGCTTCCACAGTGTCCTTCACACATTCGTCGATTGTCTTTACAGCCTTTTGAATTGCGGCATACACACCGGTGTGACCCACCATGTCGCCGTTAGCGAAGTTCACCACAATCCAGTCGTATTTCTTCTCTCCGATGGCTGCCACCAGCTTATCCTTCACTTCATAGGCGC
>DLLC01000045.1:12532-16077 GCA_002476625.1 Porphyromonadaceae bacterium UBA7572
TGAGGTCGTAGGTAGCCACCTTTGGCGAAGGCACCAAAATGCGGTCCTCACCCTCAAATGGTGCTTCCCGGCCACCGTTAAAGAAGAAGGTGACGTGAGCGTATTTCTCTGTCTCGGCAATGTGAAGCTGTTTCAAGCCCTTTTTCGAGATATACTCGGCAAGGGTGTTGTGCAAATTCTCTTTTGGGAAAAGCACACCCACACCCTTGAAAGAAGAGTCGTAGGGAGTCATGCAGAAGAATTGCAGATCCTTGATGGTGGTCATTCCCTGTTCGGGCATATCTTGCTGAGTCAGGACTTGGGTGATTTCCTTTGCACGGTCGTTTCGGTAATTGAAGAATATCACCACATCGCCTTCCTTGATGCGGCCATCCACTGTGCTGTTCACAATTGGCTTCACAAACTCATCGGTCACGCCTTCGTCATACGACTCCTGCATGGCCTGCACCATGTTGTCGCTCTTGCGGCCCTCTCCGTTCACAAGCTGGTCGTAGGCAAGTTTAATGCGGTCCCAGCGCTTATCACGGTCCATAGCATAATAGCGACCGGTGATTGTGGCAATCACGCCAGTGCTCTTGGCAAGGTGGCTTTCCACATCCTGAATAAAGCCTTTGCCACTCTCAGGGTCGGTGTCACGGCCATCCATAAAGCAGTGCAGATACACGTTTTTAAGGCCATACTCTTTGGCAATGTCGCACAAGGCAAACAAGTGGGCAAGCGAGCTGTGCACGCCTCCCGTTGAGGTCAGACCCATAATGTGCAAGCCTTTGCCCGTGTTTTGAGCATAAGTGTAAGCCTTCACTACTTCTGGATTCTTCAAAATTGAGCCATCGGCAATAGCCTTGTTGATTTTCACAAGGTCTTGATACACGATGCGGCCACCGCCTATGTTAAGGTGCCCCACCTCGCTATTGCCCATCTGGCCAGCAGGCAAGCCCACATCCTCGCCACAAGCCTTCAAGCGGCTGTGGGGATAGTTTGCAAGCAGGCTGTTCCAGTAAGGTGTTGGAGTTTCCCAAATAGCGTTGCTCTTGTCGTGAGGACCGATTCCCCATCCGTCAAGAATCATCAATAATGCTTTTTTAGCCATAATTATATCGATTTTTAGTTCTTTAGAATGCTTATTTCATCCCTATTTGAGTGGTAGGATATATCCCTCTCAAATAATTATGCAAAGTTACATTTTTTTAGGCACATAGAAATGCGATACTGTGCATAAAAATTCCACTCTTCACATTTTTTCAATTATCAGAAGACGCAAGGAAAAACCAATGGCTTACAGGAGACCTATGCCTCATAAAAATCGTTTTCTTTTTATTGCATGGCCTATGCAAAGCAGCAGGAAAACGAAGCCAATTTTCCCGTGCACAGCGCCTATTCCGGAATGTGACTGATGCACAAGCCACTGCACAAGCGCCATGGCACCCGTGACAAAAGTGAATGCACAAAACACACCCAACACCCTTGTAACATGGCTCTTGAGCATTCCAAAGCACTTCCACCAATTCCTGAATTGAAAATGGAGAAAAATATGGACACCTACACCACACATCAGCAGCAAGCACAGCGCCACATGGAGCCAAACAGCCCAAGCCACTCTTCCCTCGCACATCTCCAGTTGAACGCTCGACACTAAACTGGCAATCCCCAGAAGCGCCAACGTCCAGGCACACAGCCGTAATCTCTTATTTTTTCTCATACCTTTCGTCCTTGTTTCATTTAAGAAAGCTCAATGTCATAGCCACCCTCTTGCGCCACCAAAAAACTGTTTAAATCAAAACTTTCCATTCATAATACATTTTAAACACAGCCAATCATCCACCATTGCAGTGGCTACTATAACACTAACGAATATCCAAAATAGTTATTGCCCTTTCACATTCCAACCAAACCCTTATTTTTTCCTTTCTTTTTCTCGGATTGGCATGTTGGTGATTTCAATAATTACTTGTAAATTTGTATGGGTTACTGAATGAACGGCAACCCAAATTAATGTTTATACGTTATGGTATCGAATGTAAAACTTTATACGCTTTCGTGGCGCCAGGCGCGCACCTATTTGCTTGCTACATTGTTTTTGGCTGGGAACATCGTGCTACCACAATTATGCCATGCACTGATGCCCAAAGGCGGGCTCATCTTTTTACCCATCTATTTCTTCACCCTAATCGGTGCATATAAATATGGCGCAAAAGTGGGTTTGCTCACAGCGTTGTTCTCCCCTGTCGTCAACTCCATGCTTTTCGGAATGCCCTCTTTCGGTGCACTGCCTATGATTTTGATAAAAGGCACAATCCTTGCAGGAGCAGCCTCTTTCATCGCTTTTCGCACTAAAAGGGTGTCGGTTTTCTTAATGTTTTCAGTAGTGCTAATGTATCAAGTGCTGGGGTGTGGCATTGAATGGGCAGCTAAAGGAAACTTCATGGCAGGCTTCCAAGATTTCCGTCTCGGACTTCCCGGCATGGTCCTACAAGTGATAGGAGGATGGGCTCTCATTAAATTTGCCTTGAGAAAATAGCCATGAATGAACTTGTGGAGATATTACAACGCACCAACTGTTCATTGGTGGTTAGGGACCGCGGCGGACGCATCACCACTTACTGCAAGCCTGGGGTCCGTGACTTGGAGCACCTGCTCGACCATGAACCAGCGGTGCTAAAAGGAGCTGACGTGGCCGACAAAGTGACGGGGAAAGCGGCGGCGGCAATGGTGGCCGTGGGTGGCATAAAAAGGCTGTATGCTAAAGTGATGAGCGTAACTGCTATTCCTTTTTTAGAAAAAGCCGGCATCGCGTTCAGCTATGGCATGTTGGCCCACACTATCAAAGAAGACAACAACGGGCGCTGCCAGCTGGAGAAAATCACAGCGTCTGCCGCCACGCCAGAAGAGGCCGTGCGCTTGCTTCGCTCCCACTTCGCTGAGATGCAGTCAAAAAGAAAACAATACAATAATGGAAAAATTTAGCGACATTATCAACAACAGCCCGCTCACACTGGTTGACTTTTTCGCCACATGGTGCGGGCCATGCAAAACTATGCACCCTGTGCTACAACAGCTCAAGGAAAATTTGGGCAACGACATCAGAATTCTCAAGATTGATGTGGACCAGGCACAGGATTTCGCCAATGCTCACAGCATACAGGCGGTGCCCACCCTTATTCTTTTCAGCCATGGTAAGCAGCTATGGCGGCAAAGCGGCGCTATAGGGCTCGCAGACCTGGAGTGCGTTATCAGCAGCTACAGAAAATAGCACGCTCACACACCCTGGAACAACCTGAATTTTGTATCGTAGCCACGCATTTCGAGCAACTGCTATTAGCTCCCCGCCTTTGACATACGGAGCATTTCCTAATATGGCTTGAACGGCAACTCGCCCACATGCCATTGCTTGCTGGGTGCTTCATTATGGTCCGTATCGCTTCTCGAAACCGACAATCCAAGCAACCTAAACGGATGCCCTTTGTAATCCACCTTTAAAAGCAGCCGTTTAGCCAAGGGCAGAATATCCTCCTTGTCGCGGAGCACCTTACTTTGTGTGACACTAC
>DLLC01000045.1:16158-25721 GCA_002476625.1 Porphyromonadaceae bacterium UBA7572
TGTGTAAAATCCGCAAATTTCACTTTTAGGGTGAGTGTGCGCCCCTCAAACCCACTTTTTGCAATTCTCTGAACCAGTTCCACCACAGCCTGATACAGCACGATAATGGCGGCAGAGCGTTTAGAGATGTCAGACTCAAACGTGGCTTCGCATCCTACCGACTTACGAATCCAGTCGGTCACCACCGGCCGGTTGTCGATTCCTCTTGCAAAATCATAGAACACCTGCCCCATTTTGCCAAACTCAAGCCTCAGCACCTCAAGAGGCACTTCGCGCAGCTGGCCGCACGTCTGAATCATCAAATGGTCCATTCGCCGCTTTGTTTTCGGCCCCACACCCCACAGATTATCCACTGGCAGAAACCTCAAAAAATCCTGAATGCGCTGAGGATGCACCACCGTCAGCCCATTAGGCTTACGGAAGTCACTGGCAATCTTTGCGAGCAGTTTGTTGCACGACACACCGGCAGATGCTGTGAGGTGAAGCTCGTTCCAGATAGCCTCTCGAATTTCTTTAGCGATATCCATTGCCAAAGAAATTTCCTTCTTATTCCTTGTCACGTCGAGAAAAGCCTCGTCGAGCGAAATAGGCTCCACAATGTCGGTATAGCGGTGAAAGATGCTATGCACTTGTGCCGAGATTTCCTTATAGCGAGCGAAATGTGGCTCAGCAATCACCAGATTGGGGCAAAGACGCTTTGCCTGCGCCATGGGCTGAGCCGAGTGCACGCCATATTTGCGAGCCTCGTAACTGGCGGTGGCCACGACACTGCGAGGAGCGTCGTGCCCAACGGCAACCGGACGCCCTTTCAGGTCGGGATTGTCGAGCTGCTCAACCGACGCAAAGAAAGCGTCCATATCCACGTGTATGATTTTTCGCTCAGCCATCTTCAAAAGCAAATTTACAAAAAAAATTGCCACAACCGAAACGTCGGCAGTGGCAACCTTAATGGAATATTTTCTCGCAAGCGAATTATGCTTCCTTCTTGATAACTCTGCGCTCTTTGATACGAGCCTTCTTACCAGTAAGTTTACGCAAGTAGTAAATCTTCGCACGACGTACGCGACCATGCTTGTTGATCACGATGCTGTCGATGAATGGCGACTCAAGTGGGAAGATACGCTCCACACCGATGTTGTCGGAAATCTTGCGAACAGTGAAGCGCTTCTTGTCGCCCTCACCATTGATTTTGATGACAACACCACGATACTGCTGAATACGTTCCTTGTTACCTTCTTTAATGCGGTAAGCCACAGTGATAGTGTCGCCAGGGAAGAATGTAGGGAGTTCCTTCTTGGTAGCAAATGCTTGCTCTACAACTTTAATTAAATCCATTGTAATTATTTATTTTATAGTACTATATCGTTCCCGCAACATACAAGGGCCACACTTTTTTCCCAACAGAGGTTACGAAAATCGGTGCAAAATTAACAAATTCCCACTTAACTGCCAAATATTTTGCGCCTTAACTGCCAAAACGCAATGGCAGTGGCATCGTGATCACGCCTCTCATGGCATCAATCTTCAAGATACGTTTTCACATAGAGGTCGCAATTAGCGGCAAGCTCGTCGTACCACTCTTTTCCGAACCGCTCTATAAGCGGCTCCTTGAGAAACTGGTACAGGCGAACCTTATTTTTCCTGCCTATCACCTCTGCGCTCTTGCAAATTTTCCAACGGTGATAATTTACCGACGTGAACGAGGTACATTTTTTCACCCTCACCGGATAGAGATAGCATGAAATGGGTTTGCGCCAGTCAAGTCTCCCTTCACGGTAAGCCTTGTCGATGGCACAAATACACACACCACCCGGCAAATAAGTGGAGAACACGCAGTTTTTCCCGTCCACTATTTGAGTCACAATTTCACCTTCGGGATCAAGATAGCCCACACCACACTCTTTAATTCGCTCTTGAGCACGCGGTAGCAAATCGTCCCACACCACTGGCAAAATTTCCTTCAGTTTGGCGTACTCCTCCTTGGTGATAGGCGCACCGGCATCACCCTCAATACAGCATGCGCCAAGGCATGCGTCAATGTCGCAGCAAAAAAAACGCTCGGCAAGGTCGAGGCTCACCAGCGTGTCACCAATCTCAAATGCGCCTCTTATATTGTTCTCCATCTTAGTCTTATATGATTATTCATTAAGTAGTTCCGACACTTTATGGTCAAGTTCCGTGCTGGAGAGCTTGAGAAAAATCTCGCCTCTATACGCACACGATATGTTGCCTGTTTCTTCACTGACCACAATCGCCACTGCATCGCTCTCCTGGGTAATTCCCAATGCCGAGCGGTGACGCAGTCCCAGATAGCGTGGCAAGTTGCGGTCGTGCGACACTGGCAGAATGCAACCTGCGGCAAGAATCCTGCCGTCGGAAATGATCACAGCGCCATCATGTAGCGGACTGTTTTTAAAGAATATGTTTTCAATTAGTCGGTTGTTGACTTTCGCGTCGATCACATCGCCAGTGTGCACAAAATCAGAAAGCGACATACTTTTCTGCACTACAATGAGCGCACCAGTCTTCGACTTCGACATCGACATACAGGCATACACTATAGGCATGAGCCACTTCCGCTTGTCGGCAGGCGTGGGCTTGTGCATAAACCTCTTGAAAAAGCGCAAGCTACGGTTCGAACCCACGTCACTGAGGAAGTGGCGAATTTCGTTCTGGAACAAGATAATCAATATAATCGCACCTTGGCTGACAATGGTGTCGAATATGCCTTTCATCAGCGTCATGCGGCTTATGCGGAGCAGCATCGACACCACCAGCAGAAACACGATGCCCAAAAATATATTAATGGCACCGGACTTTTTCATCGTGAGGTAGATGTAGAGCAGCACAGCCGACACCAAAGCAATGTCGATAAAATCAATTATGCCAAAACATTCAAACATTAACGCTATCTTTAGAAATTATAAAATCAAACCATTAGTAATTGGGGCTTATGCGCACTTTTACGGAAAGTCTTCATTCGCCCTTACATGGCAGAAGCGCTCTCCAACTCTTGAAGTATGGCGCGAGCCTCTACCGCAGCCCGAACATCATGCACACGTAAAATATGACACCCTGCAAGCATCGACACCGTGTTGAGAACAGTGGTGCCCTCAAGCGACTCTGCCGGAGAAGTTCCCAGCAGACGGAAAATCATCGACTTTCTGGAGATTCCCACCAAAATTGGAGCGCCAAGCTGATGAAACTCACTCAATCCATTCATCAATTCATAGTTCTGATGCAAAGTTTTGCTGAATCCAAATCCCGGATCGATAATCACTTGGCTGCAACCATGGCCACGGAAAAGCTTCATTTTATTTTTCAAGTCGTCGAGCACATCATTCACCACCCCACCAGGATAATCGGTGAGCTGCTGCATAGTGGCAGGATTGCCCCTCATGTGCATCAAGACATACGGCACGTCAAGTCGGCCCATAGTGTAAGCCATATCGGCGTCAAGCGTCCCGCCCGACACATCGTTTATAATATCAGCGCCCAGTTCCTCCACACAAGTCTGAGCCACAGAAGCCCGGAAGGTGTCGATAGAAATGGGAATGTCCGGAGCCAAACGCTTCACCACCTCTACGCCTTTACGCAGCCGACGAAGTTCCTCCTCACTGCTCACCACATCTGCACCCGGGCGGGTGGAGTAGGCACCCAAGTCAAAAATATCCACTCCGTCGCTCACCATCTGCTCCACACGCCGCTCAAGAGAGTCGGTGTCAAACGTGCGGCTTGCGGAATAAAACGAGTCGGGCGTAACGTTCACGATACCCATAATCAGAGTGTGGTCGATAACAAGCTCCTTGCCGCGCAAAGTGAGCGTAAATGGCTTAATTTTTAACTTCATTGCAGGGATTGATCAGTTTATAAATGCGAAAATACAAAAAAAATAGCCTACGGGCAAATGCAAGCCAGTAAAAACAGAAAAACCATCTTCACAACAAATGCAAAGACGGTAAAATATAGAGAAGAAGTTATGGCCAAACACACTAAATCAAGCCAAGGTAATAGAGAAAGATGACCACCACAGCCACTGGAGCGATAAACCGGAGACAAAACACCACAGCCCACTGCACGTGCACATGAATGGTGCCGTGGTTGGTGAGCTGGGCTGCTATCACTTTGCGGTCGATAATCCATCCCACATATATTGCCGTGAACAGGCCACCCAACAGCATGAAGAAGTTGCTCGACAGATAGTTGAAGAAGTCAAACAAACCCATATTCAGCACGCTCACTCCACTCAGCACATTAAACGAGAGCGCGCTCAGCGAAGCAATCACAACAGTGAACACCGCCACAATGGCAGTGGACTTCTTGCGCGATGTCTTGAATTCCTCTGATATGAATGTAATGGGAATCTCACTCAGTGAAATGGTGCTGGTGAGTGCGGCAAACAATAGCAACACGAAAAACAGAACCGACCACAAATAGCCGCACGGCATCTGCTGGAAAATATTGGGCAGCACCTCAAACACTAATTTCGGTCCCGATTCGGGCTGCATGCCGAAGGAGAACACCGCTGGAAAAATCACAACACCAGCCAGCAGTGCCACAAGCGTGTCGAGCGAGGCTATGGTGCACGCGTCGCGCACCAGCGGAGAGTCGTCGTGAAAATACGACGAGAAGGTGACCAAACCCGAAATGCCCAATGTGAGCGACATAAACGCCTGCCCAAACGCATCTACCACCCCCCGCCAGGAAAGATGCGAAAAATCCACATCGAACAAGAACTCCAAGCCCTTGCCAGAATTTGGCAAAAGCAGCGAATTCACAGAAAAAATCAAAAGAAGCAAAAACAGCAGCGGCATCATGATGGACGAGGTGCGCTCCACCCCTTTTCTCACGCCTCCAAGCATCACGAAAAAGTTGATGCAAAGAAACGCCATGGTGAGCAGCATGGTTTTAGACGGGCTTGAAATGAAGCTGGTGAAAATTACAGAGAACTCTGCGGATGTGTGGCCACCTAAATTTCCCGACATAGCCAAGCAAAGGTACTCAAGCACCCAGCCACACACCACGCTGTAGAACCCCAACGTCACTATTGCACCAGCCACACATATGTATGCCACATTATGAACCTTCGACTTTGGCGACAACATCCTCAGCGCGCCACGCATATTAAGATGTGTGCCACGCCCGATAATAAACTCGGAGAGCATCACAGGAATGCCCAAGAAAAGCACACAGCCAATATAAACGATGATAAATGCCCCACCGCCATTCTCTCCAGCCTCATAGGGAAAGCGCCATATATTGCCCAACCCCACTGCAGAGCCAACCGTAGCGGCTATTGCGCCCAGGCGTGATCCGAAACTTGCTCTGTTACTCATAGAAAAAGGTTACCTCATATAATTTGCAGAACTGCAAACCGTAATTTCTTTAGTCTAAAAAAATATAATATTCACAAATCGGCCACAAAATTACTACAATTTCATCACTTTTCAAAGCCATCATCAAAAAATCTTTAACAAAATCACAGAAAATTGTTTCGGATTATTCAAAACAAAGTATCAAACAGCCCTAAACCGTAAAGAAATATCACAATGATGGCTATAGGTGAGAGGTATCTGATGCAGAACATCAATGGATTTCGCCATACCGACACTTTTAATGTGCCATAATTCGTGAGCTGATTGTCAACAAACTTCTTGTCGATATGCCAGCCCACAAACCACGCGAAAAATACGCCACCCACAGGAAGCAGTATATTGCTCGACACATAGTCGAAAAGGTCGAAAAGCGTTTTGCCAAAAATTGTAAAATCGGCCAGCACGCCAAAGGAGAGCGCACACAGCGTGCCAAACACAAGTGCCACCCCTGTATTGAGGGCTGTGGCCTTATTGCGGGTCATGTGATGTTCTTCCACAAAAAAAGAGATAGATATCTCACTCATAGAGATTGTGCTCGTGATAGAGGCAAAGAAAAGAAGCAGAAAAAACAGCACCGACCAAACATAGCCGCCAGGCAATTGCTGGAATATGTTGGGCAAAATCTCAAACACTAATTTCGGGCCCGCCTCTGGCTGCATTCCGAAAGAAAACACCACAGGGAAAATCATAATGCCAGAGAGCACCGCCACCACAGTGTCGAGCACTGCCACGATGGTAGCGTTGCGCATTAGCCTGTCGCTATCTTTGAAATAAGAAGCATAAGTGAGAATGCACGACAGCCCGATGCTCAACGAGAAAAAAGCCTGCCCCATCGCTCCGATTGCCACCTTGGGTGAGAGGCGTGAGAAGTCGGGGAAAAATAGAAATTTCAGTCCTTTAGCCGCGCCGGGAAGTGTGAGCGCATACACAATAAGCACAAGGAGTATGACAAAAAGGATAGGCATCATGACATTTGCCACCCTTTCAATGCCACGTTTAACGCCACGACGCAGGATCCAGAAATTAACGCAGAGAAAAAGCACAGTCCACAGCACTGGGCGGTAAGGGCTTGACACAAATGCGCCGAATATAGCGGAGTACTCTGCGGCTGTGTGTCCGCTGAGGTGCCCAGTCACAGCCTGAAACAGATATTCCACAATCCAGCCGCACACCACGCTGTAGAAGCTTAAAATCATCAGTGATGCTAAAATTCCCATGTACGACATCCAATGCCACTTCTCGCCCGGAGCAAGCAGCTTCAGCGCCCCTGACACATTCTTGTGTGTGCCACGGCCTATCAAAAACTCCGAAACAATCACCGGCACTCCCACAAGAAACACACACCCTATATATATCAGCAGGAAAGCGCCTCCACCATGCACACCGGCCTCATAGGGAAAACGCCAAATATTACCCAGCCCCACAGCCGAACCCACAGTTGCGGCTATAGCGCCTAATCTTGTTGCAAATTGCGCTCTTTCACTCATCGTAGAATCTTAAAGTCATTTTGTCTGTTTAAAAGGATGGCATCTCGTCCATATCCTTATTTCCCCGCTTTACGGCTTTAGTGGATATGACCGTTTTTTTATGCTTGGGTTTTACCTGATGTTTACGGCCATGCTTTTCCTTTCTTGCCTTACTGGCAGCAGTGGCGGCATCTTTTTTTGAACGGGACAGCGGCTTCGACTGCACAGCCTTGTTCAGCTCACGGATCACTTGCTCGCTTGGCACGTCGCCAGAGGCTTCCGCCCTGTCTCGGCACGCTTGTCCACAATAAGAAAACAGCAAAGCCACAGCAAGCATCAGCAGCACAGCCAATGTGCCCACACGCTCACGGCGAGTCATCGAAAAAAAATCCGACACTTTCCCCATTTTCACTTAAGCCCAGCCTTTAATTAACAATTATAATACTTCTTTGCAAAATTAATACATTTTCCTCGAATATGCTGGCATTTTCCTTAAAAAGCGCAACATTCACAAATATAAGTTTCACAAAGAGTGCAAAAGTGAAAATTAAGAAGTGAAAGAAAAATTTGTAGAATTTAGAAAAAGTGGCTAACTTCGCTACATAATAAACAAAATATTACATTGTTTGCTTAACAATGAACGAACACAGGAATACACGATTTTTTTAAATGACTGTTTAGAAACAAAACCTACCACTTGCAGAAATGAAAAAAATGATCCTTGCCATTCCTACAGGCACACTATCCATATTGGTAACCTTGCTCTTGCTATATCTATCGCTTGCCTCAAACCCCTTTGACGTAAAGTCGGTTCATCTTTTCCCTAATGCCGACAAATGCGTCCATTTTCTGATGTATTTTGGCTGCGCCTTGATCTACCTCTATGAATATGCAAAGCACAAACTGCCACATCACACCAACATCAACGGTGAGCTCGCTATCACCACATCGCTGGCGGTGTTTGGGGTGCTGGTGGAAACCGCCCAAATGACCCTTACCGACGACCGCAGCTTCGAATGGCTCGACTGCCTGGCCAATGCCACAGGCGCATTCACATGTTTTCTGCTGATGCACTTCTGGGGAAAGCATTTCATTCACAGTATGCTCTACCGAACGGTAATAGCCCAGAAACAGCACCGGCACTATAAACACCATAGAAAGGTGGGACAATATTAAGCCTCGGCAAACACGCTTTTCAAGCATAAATGTTGCCAAATACAATTATTGTGCGTACATTTGTCAAAAACAAACAAATATACGCTATATGCTTTTTCCCGAAAAATTACGACAGCTTCGCGCCAAAAGTGGCTTGAAACAAAAGGACATCGCCAAGAAAATTGGTGTGGATATTCCTATGTATAGCAGATTTGAGCATGGCGAGCGTCGGCCAAAGCGCGAAACGGTGGTGAAACTCGCTAAAATTTTTGGAAGCGACACAGACGAACTTGTGGGACTTTGGCTGGCTTTTGCCGCGCTCAACGAGATTGGCACCGACAAATTAGCCGACAAGGCACTGGTGTATCTAAGAGAGGAGTTAGGCGATGCCGAAGCTCAATCCTGTGCTTCTGTGAGCGTCCTCACTCATACAGTCGCAACACAGGAAAAACACCATATAGAAATTCCAGCCATTGATCCCTCCAGGCAAAACATCGTGAAGCTGCTCGGCGGAAGCCCTTTTCCCCAATACCACTGCGGCGACGCACTAAAGTTGCTCAGCCGTGTGGAAAACAACAGTATAGACTGCATTATCACCAGCCCTCCATACTGGGGACTGCGACGTTACGGAGCTGACAGCATTGCCACCGACAATATTGATGTATTTATAGAAAGCATTGTGGCAGTGATGAGCCAACTCCACCGCGTGCTGAAACCGTCGGGGTCGCTGTGGCTGAATTTGGCGGATACTTACCAGAGTAAGGCCCTTAAAGGACTACCGTGGCGCATTGCCTTGAGAATGATGGATGAGCAAGGCTGGACTCTGCGTAACGATGTGGTGTGGGACAAGCAGTATAGCGCTTTCGACAGCAGCCTCGACCATCTGCGCAACACACATGAGTTCATTTTCCACTTCGTGAAAAGTGAGGATTTCTATTACGATGACGAGGAGTTGCGCTTATTTTTCAACAACGTAGCAAATAAAAACACTAAAGAGGGAAAAACTTCAAGTGGCGTGACCGGTATGAAGTATCGCCGGAATGTGATGGGATCAACTGCCCTGTCCGACGAGGAAAAGAAATGCGCCCTATCCGAACTCGACAAAGTAGTGGCGATGGTCAATAATGGAGAAATCCCCGATTTCCGTATGTTCATCCGCTCTTTTCCAGGTCAGGTGCTTGACTCAAAATCGGAAAAGGCGAAGGCTATCAATGAAAAAGGATTCTACTTTCTGCTCTACAACAAGAATGGCACTATGCCTGCCGACGTGTGGAACATTGCTCCTGCCAACAGCCCCATTGAGCGCTACAATGTGTTTCCAGAAAGCCTTTGTCACCTTATTATCCTATCCACTTGCCCTGATGGCGGCATCGTGCTTGATCCTTACTGCGGACTGGGCACGGCTTGCAAAGTGGCTTACGACCTGCATCGCCGCGCCATAGGCTTCGACGTGAACGAAGACTACCTTCAAAAGGCAAAGGAAAAAATCCAGCAGCAGCCACTCAGTTTGTTTTAGACTATTCTGTTTGTTTTAGACTATAGATAAGATATTAGATATTAGATATTA
>DLLC01000072.1:0-2483 GCA_002476625.1 Porphyromonadaceae bacterium UBA7572
TTAACATAAACCTTAAACAAAAATGAAATAAATCCGTCTCCCGACGTCATGTATTTCATTACCTTTAAAAACTAATACCATGAAAAACCAATGCAAAATTACAACTTTTATGTTACATAACATAACTTTGAAGCATAAAAATCACCAGTTTAACACTTTTTAAAATTATTCTACTACAAAACCGAGGTCTTCTACAGCTTCAACCACGTCTTTTTCACTGAAGTCGCCCTCCACTTCAGCCTTGCCTGGAGTGAGCGTGACCACTACGGCTGTTACGCCTTTAATGCCCTTAATGGCTTTTTCCACGTTTGCGCGGCAATTTGCGCAACGCATACCCGAAATTTTAAATTCCTTTTTCATCATCATTTTTTTGTTTATTTTAATAACTTAAGTCGCAAACTATTGAGTACCACGCTAATGCTCGAAAACGCCATCAGCGCGCTTGCCCACATGGGGGTGATTTGGAAATCCACGCCAAACACACGCAGCACGCCAGCAGCCAGCGGTATGCACACCACGTTGTAAACAAACGCCCAAAACAAGTTTTGATAAATCATCCGCACCGTGCGCCGGCTCATCTTCACCGCCTCTGGCAGCGCCATCAAATCGTCGGTCATCAGCGTCACCTGCGCCACATCCATAGCCACATCTGTTCCCCGCCCCATGGCTATGCCCACATCAGCAAGTGCCAAAGCCTGGGTGTCGTTGATGCCGTCGCCAACCGCAGCCACACTGTGTCCATGGCTTTGAAGCTCCCTCACCAAATTTTCCTTGTCCTGTGGCAAAGCCTTGCTCTTGACCTTCATCACCCCAGCCTTCGCGGCCCAATAGGAAGCGGCCTCCGGTGTGTCGCCTGTGATGAGGTGAACCTCTATATCTTCATCTGCCAAAGCCGAAATTGCCTCTCGCACATTTGGCTTCAGCGTTTCCCTTGCCTCAAACGGCATATCAGCCGACCTGGTGAAATCCACATTCGGGTTTGGAATGGTGATGGTTCCAGTTTTATCGAGCACTATTGCCGTGGTCCTGCGCAACTTTTCAAGAGCGGTGGCATCTTTGATGAGAATGCCCTTTTCAGCCGCTTTACCCATACCCACCATCAGAGCAGTGGGCGTGGCAAGTCCCATGGCACACGGGCACGCCACCACGAGCACTGCCACAGCACTCATAATGCCCTGGGGTATAAGGGGCACACCGCCCACCATCACCCAAATCAGAAAGGTGAGCAGAGAGAGAATCGCCACCACTGGCACAAAAATGAGCGCAACGCGGTCGGTGATGCGCTGCACCGGGGCTTTCGACCCTTGAGCCTCACGCACCATCTTCACAATCTGGGCAAGGGCTGTGTCCTCGCCCACCTGACGTGCGCGAAACCGCAGCCGTCCCTGGTTCACCACTGTGCCGGCAAGCACTTTTGAGCCACTCTCTTTAAGTGTGGGGAGAGGCTCGCCACTGATCATCGACTCATCAACATACGCCCCATTCTCGTTCATAAAACATGTGGCAAATGTCACTTTCCCGTCCACTGGAATTTTATCACCAGCACCAACCTCTATCAAATCACCTATTTTAATGGTGGCAATCGGCACAGCGGACACTTGTTCAGTGCCATCGGCAGCTTTGGTCACGATTTTGGCAGTCTTTGGCGCAAGTCCCATAAGGTGCCGAATGCTGCTTGCTGTGCCACGTCGTGCCTTCTCTTCAAGCAGACGCCCAGTAAGCACAAAGGCTACAATCATCACAGAGGCATCGAAATACGTGTGCCACTCTATGCCTCGCGCTCCCCACACAGAGTCGCCACACACCACATTAAACGCGCTGAAAACGAAGGTGACGCCTGTGCTGAGTGCCACCAAAGTGTCCATACCCGCACCTCCATGGCGCATCTGGCCTAACGAACTTTGATAAAAACTGCCGCCACACACCACCAAGCCGATAGCCGCCAGTGCCATCGACACATAGCCCGCCGCAGGCGAAGGCAAAGGCACCACGCCCATCGACACCGACATAGTGAGCAACGACACAGTCCAAGCCAAAGCCACACGCTTCACAAGCGCGCCATAATGCGTTTTCTCCACCTGCTCCACATCGGCGTCTGGCTCTATTAAAAGGTCAAAGCCAATTTGATTAACCTTCTGTTTGATGCTCGGCAAAGATACGACATCAGCGTCATATTCAATATGGGCCATACGCATAGGCAGCGACACAGAAGCCACACACACGCCATCAATCTTGCGCATACAGCGCTCAATATTAGCAGCGCAAGCGGCGCAAGCCATTCCCACTACGGGTATGTCAGATTTTTCAATTCTCATAATTTCGTTCAAAACAGTGCTTTTCGACAACACCCACAAAGTTACAACAAAAAACGCCCCCTAAAATTACACAATTAAGGAAAAATTTTACATATAAAATGCAGTAAACAACAAAAAAAATCGTACCTTTGCACCCACAAACACATATGCGCTTGTGGCGAAATTGGT
>DLLC01000072.1:2540-2970 GCA_002476625.1 Porphyromonadaceae bacterium UBA7572
GCCAGACTTAGGATCTGGTGTCGCGAGACGTGAAGGTTCGAGTCCTTTCAGGCGCACCCCATGAAATCCTAACTGCTTGAATATAAGCAGTTAGGATTTTTACTTTTATAAAAAACAATCTAATTCTATTTTGCCCAATTCCTTATGGAGAAATTACAGCTAAAAACAAGACTGACAGACTTGAAATATTCAAGGCTGCCTGAAAGTGTGTCAATCCTCTTACAAAGAAAAATCCTGCATAAAGGTAACAACAATTATTTCCAAAACACATCAAGTCATGAACAAAGCCACCTCATTTCTGAAAAAATCTTATCGTAGACTGGCTTTTATAGTCGTACATATGCTAAAACATGTTAAATATAAGTTTTTTTTCGACAAAAAGCATGTTGTATAACATATTTTTTCTAACTTTGCATCGGTTTTTCATGGT
>DLLC01000072.1:3136-4837 GCA_002476625.1 Porphyromonadaceae bacterium UBA7572
TGATATCGAGGATTATTTTTTTAAAATTAAGAGCCTCTATTCTTCCGAATAGAGGCTCTATTTTTTATAGCAGGAATGAGGATTTCACTGAATATGGAGTATGCGATGGGTTTGGAGCGAGAGCGTCCACTCGGGGTTGCGGAGCACCGCGTCAACACACGCTTTCATGTTGGCGGCGCATTGTCCTTTGTCGGGCACAAAGCAAGGCTGCAAATAGCGATGTGCAGCTTTGATATGGTTATACTTGGCTAAATCCTGATGAAGATACACCACTTTAAGCTCGTCGCACTCAGTGAGAATGCACGGATGCGCATCTGCTCCCTGAAAACCGGTTTTAGGAGAGAGAGTCACCCAGTCGAGGTTGGCAGGCAGCGTGTTGGTGCCGTTGGTTTCGATGGCGATTTTCTTACCCGTCTTCGCCTTCAGCTCCGCCAAAAGTTCTTCTGTGACAAACAGAGAGGGCTCTCCACCGGTCAGCACCAGCAAAGGCGCCTTAGCGTGAGCATTGACGGCATCCGCTATTTGTTCAGCCGTCATCAGCGTTCCGGTAGCGTGGCTGGTGTCACAGAAAGAGCAGGCAAGGTTGCAGCCACTGAAACGCACAAAAACGCTTGCCATGCCAGTGTGGTATCCCTCGCCCTGAAGCGAATAAAAGATTTCGTTGATTTTATACAACTTTGGCATATTCTCGTTACTAAAGCGCTATGTTCGGCCCCATGGAGTCGTCCACATAGGAGGCTAAATTATTGATAGACTCTTGCACATCGGCGCGGTAGCACTCTGGTATGCTGTCCACTATCCAGCGTGCCATATTTTCTGCTGTAGGGTTGAATGGCAGCACCTCGTTAATGTTTTTATGGTCGAGCTTATCAGATATCAAGGCCTTGAGTTTGGAGAAGTCGTAAACCATGCCATTGTGGTCGAGCTTGTCGGCCTTGCAGTAAATCACTATGTTCCAGTTGTGTCCGTGCAGGTTTTCACATTTGCTCTCGTAGTCGAGATGCAGCTGATGACAAGCCGATATTTCTATTGTTTTCTTAACGTAGTACATTGTTGATCATTTTTTCAAGTCAGATTCGTAGATAGTTTTGTCGTCGATTCCAGCCAGGCGCAGAGCCTCTCGGCGCTCGGTGCAAGTGCCGCAAGTGCCACAGTGAGTTTCTCTGCCTTTATAGCACGAGTATGTCTCGCTGTAGTCGATGCCAAGCGCTTTTCCGTGACGCGCGATTTCCGTCTTGTCGATGTTGCAGTAAGGCGAATACACCTCAATGCCGTCGTAGGTGCCGGCCTTCATCGCCTCCGACATGGCATTCACAAATGCTGGGCGGCAGTCGGGATAGATGGCGTGGTCGCCAGAGTGGTTGGCTATCATCACACGCTTCAGCCCATTGCTCTCGGCGATGCCACATGCTATGGCAAGCATGATGCCATTGCGGAATGGCACCACGGTGGATTTCATATTCTCATCGTTATAGTTGCCGTCGGGAATGTCGTCGGCAGAGCCAAGCAACGCACTTTTGAAATAGCGGTGCATAAACTCAAGAGGAATGATAATATGCTTGATACCCAGTCGTTGGCAGTGGGTGACGGCGCACACCCGCTCACGTCCGTTCTGCGTGGAGCCATAATCAAAGGTGATGGCCAAAGCTATTTCATCCTTAAACTCATAGAGCATGGTAGTAGAGTCCATGCCTCCCGATT
>DLLC01000072.1:4886-7246 GCA_002476625.1 Porphyromonadaceae bacterium UBA7572
AGAGTCCATGCCTCCCGATATAATAATTACAGCGTCTTTCATTTCTTACGTTCATTAAAAGTGGCAAGTAGGCGCGCGCGCACCAAGTCCTGGTGCTCATCGTCGCCGTAGTTGGCAAAAGGAATGATGGAGATGCCACCCCGCGGATTGAAGTAGCCTTTCACCTCTATGTATTTTGGATCCATCAACTTCACCAAATCCTTCATGATGATGTTCACACAGTCTTCATGAAAGTCGCCACGGTTGCGGAAACTGAACAGATACAGCTTTAGGCTCTTGCTCTCCACCATCTTCACGCGTGGTATGTAGTTAATCACAATGTGGCCGAAGTCGGGCTGCCCGGTCTTTGGGCATAGCGAGGTAAACTCAGGGCAGTCGAGCGTCACCAGATACTCGTTGTCGGGATGCTTGTTCACGAAAGCCTCAAGCACATTGGGTGTGTAGTTGAATTCATACGTGGTGCCCTGGTTGCCGAGCAGCGTTACGCCCTCTAATTCCTTTTTATTTCTTGCCATAAATCTAATTATCTAATTTCTATGCAAATTTACTACAAAATCACGAAAACATAAAATCGGGAAAAACGTTATGCGTGCAGCGGCTCCAGCACCTTCGGGTCACCCACTATCCAAAGTATATCAGAAGCGCGAAACACCAGGTCGAGCGACGGGGTGACAAAGTCGCCATCGCGCTCCACGCTCACAAGCAAGGCGCTGTAGTCCTCGCGAAGGCGCGCGTCTTTCAGCGTCTTGCCCACAATGCCTGCATCATCGCGAAGGGTGAAGTGTGTGAACTTCACATTTTGGTCAGCGCCATTAGTGGGCAAGGCTTCGCCAGAGGCTTCCACCACGGGCAGGATTTGAAGTATCTGCTCGTCGCTGCCAATCACGCCAAGCACATCGCCAGGGAAGATGCGCATCTCGCCATCTGGCACCATATAGGTGATGGAATTACGCTGAATGCTCACCAAGTTGATGCCATACTTCTGGCGGAGCTGCGCGTTTTTCAGTTTTTCGCCCACAAATGGGCAGCCATACCCCGCCCTAATGTGCGCCAAGTGCAAATCGCTTACCAGTTCGTGCTCTTTGCCGGTTCGGGAGTTTTCACGCTGATTCACATTGTCCATGAAAATTTTCTCTGTGCGCGACACCTGACGGTGAATCACCGGAGAAAACACTAACGTTATTACTAATGTAATGCCTGCGGCTATCATTAGCGACGTGTGGCTTGGAAATAGGCCATAGATTGCCACCATAAAGAACACCGTGCACAGGATAATATTGGCTATCAGCATCACTACCATAGGCACATAGCTGATTTTGCCCGATAGAGCCACTATCTGCCGTTTTTCCTGCTGGTTCACACTTGGCCGTGATATTCCATAAATCAAGGGCAAGATCAAGGCAATCACCAACACTGCCGCCACTATATAATCCCACTTTTCGCCTGGCACGAGCTGGAAAATGTAGTGCCGCAAATAGGCTTTGAAAATGAATATAACCATGACGATAACAGCGGAGTAAATGATGGTGCGCACAAAATAGCGCTTGATCACCTGCCGCCATAGCTTGCGGTTCTCGCTCTGCTCACTGGTAGCTTCCTTGTTGCTGTAGCCCTCAAGAAGCACGCTCCAGTTCTTGGGCAACTTATGCGCCAGCCAATTGTAGCATGGAATGGCGCCTTTGATAAAAAACGGCGTAAAGAATGTGGTGATCACTGACACTGCCACAATGATAGGATACAGCTGCGGATCAAGCACACCTAATCCCATGCCTGTGGTGGCTATAATGAAGGAGAACTCCCCTATCTGGGTGAGGCAGAAACCCGACTGCATGGCTATACGCAGAGGCTGGCCCATGGCAAGCATTCCCGTGGTGCCAAACAGAATCATTCCCACGATCACCACCACCGAAAGCACCGTGATGGTAAATGCGTTTTCCGCCATGACCGTAGGATTGACAAGCATTCCCACCGAAATGAAGAACACGGCGCCAAAAAGGTTTTTCACCGGCGTGATGATATGCTCTATGCGTTCTGCCTCTGTAGTTCCGGCAAGAATCGATCCCATCACAAAAGCACCGAGGGCTAAAGAATAGCCAGACTTCAGCGCCAGCACAGCCATTAGGAAACAGAGCCCCATGGCTATAATCAGCATCAGCTCATCAGTGATATAACGGTGCATTCGCTTGAATATGGTGGGAATAAGAAACACACCCACCGTGAACCACAACACAAGAAACAGCACAAGCGTCAGCACCGTCGTGGCCATTTGCCCGCCCGACACCGATTTATGAACAGCTATTGACGATAGCAATACCATCAGCACCACTGCAAAAAGGTCTTCCACCACAAGCACGGCAAAC
>DLLC01000013.1 GCA_002476625.1 Porphyromonadaceae bacterium UBA7572
TTTAAACCCACTATACAAAAAAGGAAACTTGTGGTGGTGGATTTTTTATGTAACTTTATGGAATAAATTGCTGATAGCATTAACATGCACTAATTATTAACGAACTTAAACATATTTGATGATGAAAAATTTGGTATTAATTATTTTGGGGATGATTTGCTTATCGCTCACAATGCCATCATGTGGACCATCTAAAGCCGAAATGGCAGAGAAAGCACGGCAAGACAGCATCCGCACTGCCGACAGCTTAGCGGCAGTCAAAAAAGAGAAAGCAAGGCAGGACAGCATCAAAGCCGCATTTAAGGCCGCCATCAAAGACAGCATCGAATGGGTGAACTTCACCACACCCGACCTCCGCACATTCAACCTCCACGGCCATGTGAAAAGAGTGGTAGAGCCTATATACTCAAATGGCGACAATTATTGCTGCGAGCGTCCTAATCTATCGTTCACGAAAAATGGAAAAGCCATCATATCTGCAGAGTATTATGTGGTAAGAGACAATGATGGTAGAATCTCATTGATTAAGGAAAAGGCTAATAGTGAAGGAGAAGCATACACTTATGACTACAACAGACAAGGCAAAGTCACTCACTATTCGGCAGCATTTTCTCCATATCACATTTATGAGAAACGATATACATACGACTCTTCTGGCAACATCAAATCTTACAGCGAAGAAAACATTCAAGGCACCTTCTACGATTCCTATCAAATCACATATTTAGCTTTCGACAAATTCGGCAACTGGACAAAGGCGAAAATTAAACCACTTAAAACAACAGAGGGTGAAGGAACTCAACTTGTGACCCGCACCATCACTTACTACGATCGGGAGAAAAAGTGAAACAGATATACTCATTTGACAAATGAGTAGCAAATTAAATTCTGCGCCTCTTTTTATGGCAATATTTAATACTCTTTGGCGTAATGCATGTTTTTAAAATTGGAGCGGATGTAGTAACTTTGTAGGGAAATTACAAAATCAATATTCAATCTCACAGATTTCATGCAGCAAAAAATCATTATTTTAGACTTCGGCTCGCAGACCACTCAACTGATTGGCCGCCGCGTGCGCGAACTCGACACATTTTGCGAAATTCTGCCCTACAACAAATTCCCCGTCGGTGATGAGTCGGTGATAGGCGTAATCCTCTCTGGTTCACCCTACTCTGTTCACGACCCAGAGGCCTTCAAGGTGGATTTAAGCCAATTTGTGGGCAAAGTGCCTGTGCTAGGCATCTGTTACGGGGCGCAGTATATATCACACTGTGGCGGTGGCAAGGTGGAGAAGGCCGACTCGCGTGAGTACGGTCGTGCCCACCTCGAAAAATTCGACGCCACCAACCCACTATTGAAAGGCTTTGAGCCACATTCACAGGTGTGGATGAGCCACGGCGACACCATCACCGCCATTCCTGCCGACTGCAAGGTGATAGCCTCCACCGCCAATGTAAAGTATGCCGCCTACGCCAGCACCACACAGCCAGTGTGGGCTGTGCAGTTCCACCCCGAAGTGTTCCACAGCCTGCAAGGCACACAACTGCTGCGTAATTTTGTGGTTGACATCTGCGGCAGCCGCCAGCAGTGGAGCGCAGCCTCATTTGTGGACACCACCATCGCTGAACTCAGGAAACAGATAGGCAGCGACCGCGTGATTCTCGGCCTTTCTGGCGGTGTGGACTCCAGTGTGCTGGGCGTGCTGCTCGGCAAGGCCATCGGCAAAAACCTCACCTGCATATTCGTGGACCACGGTATGCTGCGCAAAAATGAGTTTCAGCAGGTGCTTCACGACTATGAGGGACTGGGGCTTAACGTGATAGGCGTGGACGCAAGCGAAAAGTTCTTCGCCGACCTCGCAGGTGTCACCGACCCCGAACAGAAGCGTAAAATCATCGGCCGCGACTTCGTGGAGGTGTTCAACGCCGAAGCCAAGAAAATTACCGACGCTAAATGGCTGGCGCAAGGCACCATCTATCCCGACCGCATCGAGAGCCTCAACATCACCGGAAAGGTGATTAAGAGCCACCACAATGTGGGCGGACTGCCCGAGGAAATGAACCTCAAGCTCTGCGAACCGCTGAAGTGGCTCTTTAAGGACGAGGTGCGCCGTGTGGGCCGCCAGCTCGGCATGCCCGACCGCCTGATTAAGCGCCACCCATTCCCTGGACCGGGCTTGGCTGTGCGCATTCTTGGCGACATCACCCGAGAAAAGGTGCAGATTCTGCAAGATGCCGACGACATCTATATCCGCCACATGCAGGAATACATCTGCGAAGATGGCGAACGCCTCTACGATAAGATTTGGCAAGCGGGCACCGTGCTGCTGAGCACCGTGCGCTCCGTGGGTGTGATGGGCGACGAACGCACCTATGAGCACCCCGTGGCACTGCGCGCCGTCACCTCAACCGACGCTATGACCGCCGACTGGGCACATCTGCCCTACGACTTTATGGCTAAGGTGAGCAACGAAATCATCAACAAGGTGAAAGGCGTGAACCGCGTGTGCTACGACATCTCCTCAAAGCCACCAGCCACCATTGAGTGGGAATAGTTTTTTCAAGAAATTAGAGATTAGAGATTAGAAATTAGACGTTAATGGTTAAGGGTTAGTGGTTAAGGCCTATTATGCCCATTATGCCAACCTCTAATATCTAATCTCTAACTTCTAACTTCTAATTTCTAATCTCTAATTTCTAATCTCTAATTTCTAATCTCTCCTTTTCCTATGGCCGATAAGATGACACCGGAGCAGCGCCGGCGCTGCATGCAGCATGTGCACAGTGAAGACACGGCGCCAGAAATGATTGTGCGGCGATGGCTATGGAAACAGGGATTTAGATACCGACTGCATGTGAAGCGCCTACCGGGCACACCCGACATTGTGCTTCACCGCTACCACACGGTGGTTAACGTGAACGGATGCTTTTGGCACGGGCACGAGAACTGCCGCCTTTTTCGCTTACCAAAGAGCAACACCGCCTTCTGGCAAGCAAAAATCAAGCGCAACCGTGAGCGCGATGAAGCCAATAGAGAGCGGCTCAAAAGTATGGGTTGGTACAGCATCACCATCTGGGAGTGCGACCTGCAAGGCAAGCACCGCATCCCCACTCTGCAACGCCTAACCATAGAGTTGAGCAAGATACTGCTGAAGCTAAACGTCCCCACCACCACCACGGCTCCTTCACTGGAAAGCCAAGAACTTATAGCGGCCGACGCAGAGGTGGCATACGGCAGCAGACATTAGATATTAGAAATTAGAGATTAATGGTATAAGTTCATTATGCACTCCTCTAATTTCTGACTTCTGACTTCTCATCTCTCCCCTACGGCGTAGGCAACAAAGGCATATACTCATCGCGCAAATGCCTCGACACCCTCTCCTTTTCAGAACTTGCATAAGGTAGCACTGGACGAATGGCGTGACCATAGCAAAGCAGCGACTCCACAAACTTGAAATTGTCGCGTGTGATAGCAAGGCAAATGGCATGTGAGCCATGCCTGTCGGGGCAAAAAGTCGACGACCAGTAATACCCCGTATTGAGCGCCTCGTAGTGCCGCCCCATATATCTTGCTCCAGTTCCTGCCATTACAATGCTGTTGCCATTAGGGCCAGTGACCACAAAGCATGGCTGATGTCCATTCTCTATCACCACACGCCACTGGCACCGGTTCACCAGTTCGCGGAGCTCCTCATAAGTGGGAATGCGCCAGCCACCGCCCCAATATCTCCTCACAATGTCGGTTTGTGGCGTGATGTCGCCATGGAAATAATCGTCGGGATTGGAAGATATGTTATGCCCTTCCACATCGCCATAGCCCACCAGCGCGCCAAGCATAACCAGGCTCTCGCGCTCACACCCAAGATTAAACGGCGCCCACTTCACACTCAGTCCCAAATCCACAGCACGGCTCTCATCAATAGGCCCCGGTATGGTGGCACTCGGCGTAAGGTAATAGATATTGCAGTTATGCTTCGGCATGAAAAACGACGAGTAAACACTTGAGTCAGCGTAATTTCCATTATCCAGATAATACTCCGTGGGCACGCTCTTATAAGCCTCCTTCTTGCCCTCATAGCCAAGGATTGAGCCGCCAAGAGGACCATAGCCCAGCACAAAAGCCGTGACAGAGAGCACTGTCATCACCACAGCCGTGACCACGGTGCGCATCTGCACCCGGTAGCGATAGATTTTAGCTTTAAAGTCGGTTTCAAGCGCCTCAAACGAAGGGTACCGCCTGGAGGGCTCCGGTTCAATGCATCGCTGTATCACACTGTGAAAACGCTTCGACACCCTCATGTCGAGCATGATTTTCCCCAACGCGTACATATCGGCGCAGAAGTTCACGCTCGCACCTTTCTGCCGCTGCTCGGGTGCCATGTAGAGGAGACTGCCGGCTGGCGCTTTCAGAATAGCAAAATCATCACGGTCGCTTAGCCCGAAATCAATCAGTTTGATGTTCTGTCCATTGTTGGTGACCATAACATTGCTGGGCTTCAAGTCGCGGTGCACCACCTGGCGTGCGGCACAGTATTTGAGCGCCTCCAGCATCTCCATAATAAACTTATAGCGCATTCTGGAATTGAGGTGGTGGGCCACAAGATATTCTTTCAGCGTAACGCCCTGAATAAACTCCTGCACAATGCAGTAGCGATGCAGCTCTGGCACGAATTCCCACGCCAGGTACCGCACTATAAACTGGCTGTTGAGCTGCTTTCCTATCTCGTATTCCTTAAAGAGAGCATTACGCATCGACCGCGACGACACGTATTCAGGCTTGAGCGTTTTCAACACCCACCACTGATTATAGCGCAGCGCTTTAAACAGCTCGCAATACAAGCCATCGTCGTACAGGGGTTCAATATTGGTGAACGGATGCTCTTTACTGCTCATTGGTCATTGGCGTTATGGTGTGTAAGATGAGTGGCTCTTCGCATTCACTTGCTGATTACAGGACGAACGCTATACCCCGCCATGGCCAAATCGCCCTGGTCGATCGACACAGCATCATCGTTCAACACTAAAAAATATGCCGAAGCCTGCTCGGCGTGAGGAAATGGCGACGCGCTCCAGTAGCACCCCACCAGCCCCTGTTTGAAGAAGGCTGGTCCTTTACGGTAGCCAGAAAAGGGCAAAAAAATGCACTTGCCCGAAGGACCTGTCACAAGAAAGCCCTTCACGGCCCCTCGCTTGTTGATCAGCGTCCATCGGCACTTGTCGATCAGCTCCTGAAACTCCTGCGAAGTGGGCATTCGCCACTGGCCGCCCCATCGGGCGTGCGCTATGTCGTGGCGCGTGCCAGATATGGAGTGCGTCTGCTTTTTGAAGTCATAGGGCCTCAACTCGCCATCTATATTCTCGCCTGAGGCATCGCCCCAATTGTAAAAGCCGCCCACACAGTTCGATGAAGCCTCAGCACAACCCACATTATACGGAGCCCACATCACGCTCAGCCCAAGGTCCACAGCCAAGTCTTCACTCACATGCCCAGGAATGGGGCGAGAGTTGGGCAAATAATGGAGCGTGGCGGCGTTTGGCACCACATACACCTCATCGCCGCGCGAATGAATCTTCACGCTGTCGCCAAAGTAAAGTGCAGGCATCTTGCCGTCCACAATCTTGTCGCGCGAGGTGGTAAGGTGCTTTACCATATTCTTCGAGGCCCAGTTGCCCAGCACAAAGGCGCAGGCTGTCACCAGCACTCCCATCACCACCACCATTATCGTCCATTTGGGCAAGCGATAGGTGCGCGCGCGCTCAAAGTCGAGATAGAGGTCGGTAGGGTTCTGATACCGGTCTTCCTGCCGCTCTTTGAGGCACCGGCTGATGATATGGTTGAAAGAGCGAGGCAGCTTGAGCAGCCTGAGAATGTGGCCGAAGGCATAAAAGTCGCTGCGGCAGTCCACCACGCCATCGGAGCGTTTCTGCTCAGGGGCGGCATAGCGGTCGGTGCCCGCGTGACCTTTAAACACATTGAAATTATCAAGGTCGGCCAAACCGAAATCTATAATCTTCACATTATGCCCGTTATGGGTAACTATCACGTTGTCGGGCTTCAAGTCGCAGTGCACCACCTGCTTGGCCATATAGTAGCGCATGGCCGAAATCATCTGCGAGGCAATCTTCAGGCGTTCCTCAAGAGGCGGATTGGTTTCAAGAAACCTGGTGAGAGTGGTGCCGTCGATATACTCAAGCACAATGCCTGGCGCGCCGTCCACCAAATCGGGCTGAATGGATATCATTCTCACTATATTAGGGTGCCATAGGCTAATGCCCACCACAAACTCCTTGCGAAGGTATTCATATACCCGCGACTTGTCCACTACCTTCTTCGACACACATTTCAAAATCCACCATTGCCCATATCGCCGAGCCTTAAACGACTGGCACTCGTTGCGCGCCTCATTCTGCACGCGTGGCAATATAGGGGTGATTTCAGTAAAGTCCTGCTCTATCTTCATCGAGTCTTCCGGCTCAAGAAATTCGCTCGTGTTGATATATTCGTCTTGTTTGTTCGGCGCCATACTATTTATATATAGAAGGTAATCACACACAAAATTACACAATAAAATAAGATGGCAGCGCCTTTTTTCAAAGAAAAAGATAAAAATGAATTTTCGTGGACATAATTGGATGAAACTTGGATGAAAATGGATATTGACATTTGAAGAAAATGTAGGAATTTTGCAATCGAAAAAACTTGCCTAATGCCATTAGCATACAGTACCATGAATGAATGTATATTAAATATACATCATACATTTTTTTGAAGAGTAGTAGTTGAAACTTTTGGCGGCGCTCGGCGTCATGGCTAAGCAGTGATTATAGGATATCCGGTTATAGTATCCGCTGCAATAAAGGGCACATGATGCAAAAGTAAGGACAGAGGCTGCACAAACCCCGACCTGAATCTGCCCCATGATAAAGCACCATAGACGATGCATAAGCAGATGCGACAGGTTGCCAGAGATGTGACTCACATTTATGGCAGCCTGTCTTTCGTTAATTTTACCGCCAGAGCAGCACTATAAAGGCCTTTTTGTGCGAAAAAAATTGAGTAGAAATGTATCTACTTGCCATATTTTGCCGTATCTTTGCACTATAAATCAAATCTTATTAATGTAAATGGACGATTCAGTACCGTTAAACAATCAATTTTTCAACAGAGAATTGCTGATGTAGAAGCTGGGGCAAACAGACTGCCAAAAGTTTAATACCTTTAGACATACGTTGCCAAGCCAAGCATTTTAGCAATTTGCTATCACAAACCATCATAAGGAGGCAGTGGCAACGACATGAGAGAATTTTTGCTTTTTGGAAAAGGATTCAAGAAAGTGGACCAGTGGCAAGACGGCTGCTGGATTAACGTGTGTGACCCTAATCAAGACGATTTCAACTATTTAGAGGAAATGGGCGTGCCCGACTCGTTTATCTCCGATATCCGCGACCCTAACGAACGACCGCGTGTGGAAAAAGACGACGACTGGATGCTCACCATCATGCGCATACCGAGAGAAACGGGCGATGTGGACATTCCCTTCTCCACCGTGCCGCTTGGCGTGATCACCAACGGCAACCTGGTGATTGTGCTGTGCTATTTTAAAAATATCGTAACGCACGACTTCATTCAATACAATACGGCCAAAGGCAACGCCATCAACAATAAATTTGCGCTGATTCTGAGACTGATCATGTCGTCGGCAGTGTGGTTCCTTAAATTCCTGAAGCAAATCAACATCAACATCAACAACACTGAAGACGGACTGGAACGCAGACTGCGCAACGACGACTTGCTGAAATTGCGCAACTTGCAAAAGAGCCTAGTGTACTTCAACACTGGCATCCGCGGCAACGAGGCTTTAATCACTCGCCTGCGCACCATCTATATCAGCTCCGAAATGCTGGATATGGAAATGGTGGAGGACGTGCACATTGAGCTTCAGCAGGCACAAAACATGGTGAGCATCTACAGCAACATTCTCACCGGCACCATGGAGGCTTTCGGAACCATCATATCCAACAACCTCAACCTCATCATGAAGCGGATGACGAGCATCACCATCATTCTACAGGTGCCCACACTGATTGCAAGCCTGTATGGCATGAACGTGAAGCTACCTCTCGACCATGCGCCATGGGCTTTCATCGCCATTCTGCTGCTCTCGATCACGCTCTCGTGCGCGGCATTCTTCGTGTTCAAAAGAATCAAATGGTTCTAATCCATCCCCACTTTTCCACCACTAAACAAAATAGAGTCCCTATTCATCTGCGAACAGGGGCTCTTGATGTTTTTTTTAAAAAAAATAATCCTCGATATCACTATCGGGGATTGCT
>DLLC01000069.1:0-11776 GCA_002476625.1 Porphyromonadaceae bacterium UBA7572
CACTTGCTGTTGGACTCTACACAAACCTTTATAAGGCTGAAAGGGCGCATTTTTTTTCGGTTGTGTTTAATTATTTACTAAATTTGCATTAATTGCAAGAAATGTATATTCATTACAAACAAAATAAAAAACAAATTATCCGATGAGAAAATTGATTAAATGTGTGACAGCTGTGGTGGCTACGTTGCTGCTTCTGGCCACACCTCGTGTGTATGCCGACTCTGGCGTGCTGGCCACAAAGCAGTCCACGCTCTCGGGGCTGAAGTTGAGCCGACCCACTTCTGCTTCCGTGCCGGAGCGGGTGCCTCGGCAAGCCGCGAGTATGGTGAAAATGACCGCCGCGCCCACATCTGTGGCAAAGGTGCCCGGCAGCAACACGGTGCTGTGTGGTGTAAAGGTGTACGACGACGCTTGGGCAGCCGATGGAGCCACCATCGATGCCGGTATCTACACCGTGGAGGCGAAAGAGAATGGCTCCATCAAGAGTGTGAAGCAGAGCAAGGACTGGATGTACACCCGTTCCGCCATTAAAATAGGCAGCACCTATTACGTGCTGTCGTCAAGCTTCACAGGCGAAACGAGCTATTACAGCAACTATTCCACCTCCACATGGTTTCAGGGGGGCACCAGCGAGATTGACGCCGTGAATGTGGCCACCGACCTCACCTACGACCCGGTGACTGACAAGGTGTATGGCTACTTTTATGATGAGAACACCGGCGACTACACCCGTTTTTGCGAGTTCAGCATTTCGCTGGGCGAGGCCACTAAAATAGCCGATGCCGACCGCTCGGTGTATGCCATCGCCTGCAACAAGGCTGGTGATCTTTATGGCGTGGGCAGCACTGGCTGGCTCTATAAAATCGACAAGAAAACAGGTGCGCAGGTGCCGGTGGGCCATACGGGGCTGTATCCGGTGGACCGCAACTCCATGACCTTCGACGATGCCACAGGGCGCCTCTATTGGGCTGCCACTTACGAGGAGTATGTGGATGGCAAGCGCAAATGGGTGTCGGCGCTTTACGAGGTGAACACCCACAATGGTAAGCTCACCAAAATCAAGGACCTTCCCGGCAATGCAAGTTTCTCTGGCTTGTTTGCCATGCCCTACTCCACTCCGCTCAGCGCACCCCGTGCCGTGAGCGATGTGAAAGTGAGTTTCGCCAACTTTGGCGACACCTTTGGCGACATCTCTTTCACTGCCCCTACACAGAATGTGGACGGAAGTGCCATCACAGGCAATGTCAGCGTGATTGTGAACAAGGCGGGCGCCGACACGGTGGTGACGGGCGTTGCCCCAGGTGCCACTTACACGATGAAGCAAGTGAGCCTTGAGCCTGGCTATCAGACGCTGAGTTTCACCCCAGCCAACGCTGAGTACCAAGGTGAGCTGGCATGGCACAAGGTGTATGTGGGCGAAGATGTGCCAGGCACTCCCTGTAATGTGATACTCGCTGAGCAAGACGGCAAGGCGGTGCTATCGTGGTCGGCTGCAGATTTAGGTATGAACGGCGGCGAATACAACAAGAGCGCCGTGGCCTACAAGATAGTGCGCTACCCCGATGCCGTGGTAGTGGCTGACAACTATAAGAGCAATGTGTTTGTTGACGACAAGCTCGGCTCTGGCACAAAGGCTTACTATTACGAGGTGACAGCGTTCACCAGCAAGGGAAAGAGCGAGCCCGCGCAAAGCAACAAGGTGACCTTCGGCGACGGCTATGTGGTGCCGTTTGTGGAGAGCTTCGACACCAAGGACGCTTTCGATCTGTGGACAGTGTACGACACCAATGGCGGCAGCACTTGGCAATATGATGCCACAGGAAAGAGGGTGTACTATAAATACGACCAAAGCCCCAACAAGCTGCCTGGCGCCGACTGGCTCATATCACCTAAGGTAGCGCTCAAGGCTGGCAAGACCTATCGGTTAAGCATATATGCCCGCGCTTATTCAAAATCTTACCCTGAAAATTTCAAGGTGGCTCTTGGCACCGATGCGTCGCCCACTACCATGACCACCGAGCTGCTGAAAGTGGAGGACTACAAAAACACCTCAGGCGAAAAGCACCAGGTGACCTTTACCGTTGATGCCGACGGCTACTATAACCTTGGTATTTACGAGTTTAGCAACCCCTATATGTATCGTCTGGACATTGACGATGTGGCAATCGACGTGCTCGATGCCAATGCCCCTGCGGCAGTGACCGACCTCAAGGTAACTGCTGGCGAGAAAGGCGCCCTGAATGCCACCGTGAGCATGACAGCCCCCACCCTCGACACCAAGGGAGGCAAGCTGAGTGAGATCACAGCGGTGAATGTGTATCGTGGCGCCGACAGCGCTCCTGTGCGTAGCTTCCTCAATCCTGCACCTGGCGTGAGCCTCAGCTGGACCGACACCGATATCACCAAGGCTGGCATCTACACTTACCGTGTGGTGGCTTCAAATGCCGCAGGAAATGGCGCTGAAGCCTCTGAATGGGCTTTCGTGGGCGTGGATAAGCCTGAAGCCCCTCGAAATCTGAAACTTGTGGACCGCGACGGCAACGCCGTGCTCACTTGGGACGCTCCAGAGGTGGGAGCCAATGAAGGCTACATTGACGCCTCGAAACTTTATTATCAAGTGTGGCGCTACGACAACTACACCAAAATGGCAGATTCGCTGAAGGTGACCACCTTCACCGACACAAAGGTGAACGCCACCAGCCAGACCCTCATCGATTACGTGGTGTTCCCATACATCGACGGCGTGCGTGGAAATTATGCCCTCAGCGAGGCGGTGATTTTCGGACCTGCCTACAAGGCACCGCTTGCTGAAACGTTCAGAAACGCCGACATGAACTATTATCCTTGGGTAAAGGAGAGCGACAAGCCCATGGTCAATGGCTGGACACTCGACGCAAGTGGCACCAATCCGGCTGCAAGCGACCAGAACGGCGATGGCGGATTTGCCACTTTCCACTCTGTGGGCGAAGGTGTGGGCATTCACGCTCGGTTCAGTTCTCCTAAAATCGATATTTCATCGCTCAGTAATCCTGAATTGAGCTTCTGGATGTATCATTCACACATCGACAGCATTTCATCTGCCGAGAGCATTGAGATAGAGGTGATGCGCGATGGTGGAGAGTTTGAAAAGATTGACGGCGCCAAGTGGATGCGCGATAGCGGCACCACTGGCTGGCAGCGTCACACAGTGAGCCTTGCCGGAGTGAAAGGTGCGGGCAACATTCGCGTGGCATTCTTAGGCACCACAGATGGAGGCCAGGATGTGTATATCGACAACGTGGCTGTGACTGAAGGCGCCAATATCGACCTTGAGGCCACCGCATTCAGCGCGCCACGCCGTATAGCCTGTGGCGAGAACGCTGGTTACAGCGTGAAGGTGACCAACGTGGGTAGCCAGGCGGTGGATTCCTACACCGTGACGCTCACCTCTGCCGATGGCACACAGTTGGCTTCTGCCACAAAGACTGGCATAGCCAGCGGTGAAGAGCAGAACGTGGACTTTGACGTGAAATTCGACAAGGTGGGCACAGAGACGCTTACCGCCACTGTGGTTTGCGCTGCCGACCAGAAGCCTGCCAACAACACTGTCACTGCCACCACCAAGGTGGTGGAGCCTGTTCTGCCAGCACCTACCAACCTTACATTCTCATTCAAGGACGGCCTTCTGGATCTTTACTGGGACGCTGCCGATGCCCGTGGCGCTGTCACCGACAGCATCGAGAGCTATGAGGATTTCGCTATCGACAACGTGGGTGAGTGGACAATGGTGGACCGCGACTACGATGTCACTTACAGCATTCACAAAGACCTTGAAAGCTATCCTCACGAGTCGGAGCCGAAAGCATTCCAAGTGTGCAACGCCAAGCGTCTGGGCATTGACATCTGGCCAGAGGGAACGCCACATTCTGGCAACAAGTTCCTGATGGCGATGGCCAATATGAACTATGTGAACAACGACTGGCTGATTTCGCCACAGCTCAATGGCACATCGCAAGTGATTTCGTTCTTCGCCAAGGCCTTTACCAACCAAAACGGCACCACTGAGCGTATGCGTGTGCTCTACTCCACCACCGACACCGAGCCATCGCACTTTGTGCAGGTGAGCCGTGGCGACTATATAGAGCTACCCGAAACGTGGACGGAATACTCTTACCGTGTGCCAGAGGGTGCGAAATACTTTGCCATCAACTGTGTGTCGCCAGGCGGAACGCAATCATTTGCCATGTTTGTGGACGACCTCTCGTTCAACGACCTCTCCGTGCCTGTGCTCAAGCTCAAGGGCTATGAGGTGTATCGCGACGGCCATATAATAGGCTGGAACGCTCCCGACCAGACTGGCTTCTCTTATGCGCCAAGCTACGACTCGAAATACACCGTCCGTGCCGTTTACGACAAGGGCAATAGTGCATTCAGCAATGAAGTGGAAGTGAAGGTGAGCGGTGTGGACGACGTGACGGCTGCAAAGACGGTGAAGAGTGTGACCTATGTCAATGCCCTCGGCATGCAGTCGAGCACTCCATTCGAAGGCGTGAACCTTGTGGTCATCCGCTACTCCGACGGCACCACTGCCACCACAAGGCAAGTGATGAGGCCATAGCACAAGGCATCACAGAAAAAAGGTAAGTAATATATCATATATACAATCGTCAACCGGGGCGGATTTGCCAAAGTCACAAATGGCACTTCCGCCCCGGTTTTCTTCTACCTCGTTTCCTGCAATTTCTGGAAAAATGTGAAAATTCTACACTATTCCTTATTTTATGGGCTTCCTGCTCCGTCGCTTTCTGAAAGAGCTGTAGCCACATTGCGGCAATTGGTGGCGCGGTTTGGGGGATTGGAGGGAAATGGCTAATTTTGTAGGGCATAAAGCAAAAATTCTCACTGATGTATATGATGCGAAAAAAAATTCAAAATTTTTTGAAATACAATAGCTTTGCGCCACTGTTCACCGTGGTGTGCAACTTTGTGCTGGCGTATGCCGCGTATTTTCTGTGCCGCATAGTGTTTCTGCTGGAGAATTACAGCAGTTTTTCCGACGGACTCACATGGCCGCACCTGGCCGAGATGCTGAAAGGCGGTTTCCTTTTCGACTCGTCGGCCATCATGTACACCAATGCGCTGTGGATAGTGATGGTGCTGCTGCCGCTGCATCTGAAGGAGGTGCCCGCTTATCACAAGGTGTGCAAATGGCTGTTTGTGGTGGTGAATTCGCTTGCCGTGGTGATGAACCTTGCCGACTGTGTGTATTTTCAGTACACTTCACGCCGCACCACAAGCACCGTGTTCAGTGAGTTTAGCCACGAGGGTAACCTTGTGGGGATTTTCGGCACGGAGCTGATTCGCCACTGGTATCTGCTGCTTATAGGCGTGGCGATGATTTATGGAATTTGGAGGCTGTATCGCTCGAATGAATTGCGGCGGCACACCCTTTGCTGGTGGCGCTACTGCCTTGCCATGGTGGTGTCGCTGGTGGTGATGGCGCCCTGTGTGCTTGGCGGCATGCGCGGTGGCTTGGCCCACTCTGTGCGGCCCATCACCGTGAGCAATGCCAACCAGTATGTGAACCACCCCACCGAGGCAGCCATCGTGCTCAACACGCCTTTCTCGCTGCTTCGCACCATTGGGAAGAATGTGTTTGAAGAGCCGCGGTATTTCGCCAGCCAGCAGCAGATGCAGGCGCTGTATTCACCTGTTCACCAGCCTGTGGCAGGCGTGAAGGCGAATCGAAAAAATGTGGTGGTGCTGATTGTGGAGAGCCTTGGAAAGGAGTATGTGGGAAGCCTGAACCGCAATCTTGACGGTGGAAAATATCGCGGCTACACGCCTTTCGTGGATTCGCTGCTCAGCAAGAGCCTCACTTTTGAATACACCTTTGCCAACGGGCGCAAGAGCATCGACGCCATGCCTTCCACCCTGTCGAGCATTCCGATGATGATAGAGCCGTTCTTCCTCACGCCTGCGTCGATGAACGACCTTACGGGGCTGGCCGGCATGCTGCGAAGCGAGGGGTATTACAGTGCCTTTTTCCATGGCGCGCAGAATGGATCGATGGGCTTTGAGGCGTTTGCCCGCGCTACGGGGTTCTGCAAGTATTTCGGCCGCACAGAATACAATGCCGACCCCGACGGTGGCGGTGACGCCGACTTTGACGGAATGTGGGCTGTGTGGGACGAGCCTTACCTTCAGCATGTGGTGAGAATGGTGAGCGGCTTTAAGCAGCCTTTTGTGGCCTCGGTGTTCACTGCGTCGTCGCACCACCCTTTCAGAGTGCCCGAGCAGTATGCCTCGATTTACCCCGACGAGGGCGGCCAGCCCATCCACAAGTGCGTGCGCTACACTGATATGGCATTGCGTAAATTCTTTGAGAGCGCAAGCCGTGAGCCTTGGTACCGGGGCACGGTGTTTGTGCTTGTGGCCGACCATACCAACCAGAGCAGCCACCCCTTCTATCGCACCGACCAGGGGCTATACAGCATACCCATTGCCTTTTTCACCCCCGATGGCAGTCTGCGCCCCGGAATGAAGAAGAATGTGATTGCGCAGCAAATCGATGTGCTGCCCACTTTGCTGGGCTATTTAGGCTATGACAAGCCCTACATAGCCTTTGGCTGCGACCTGCTTCACACCCCTGCCGAAAAGACTTGGGCATTCAACTACAACAACGGCGTGTACCAGTACTTCAAGGGCGACCTTATGCTCCAGTTCGACGGGCAGCGCACCAAGGCGCTCTACCGCTTCAAGACCGACCCGATGCTCAAGCACAACCTCGCAGGGCAGCTTCATGCCGAGCAGCACCAGTTGGAACAGGAGCTGAAATCACTCATACAGCAATATATGCACCGCATGAACACCAACACCCTGCTCATCAAATGAGTCCCCACCACGGCTTTATGCTGCTTTGGGGTGCTTTTTCACGGGCTCGATGTGGAGCATGATGTAGGTGCCTGAGCCAAACTCTCTACGCAGCGCCTGCTCTATGGCGGTGGCGTGGCGGTGCGACTCCTCAAGGCTGATGTCCCCCGGCATGCGCAGGTGCATCTCTATGGCTATGATGCTGCCGATGCGGCGCGTGTGGAGCCGGTGAATGTCGCTCACCATTTTGTCGGCATACACGATGGCCTCAATCCTGTCTTCCGTCTCCTTTGGCAGACTCTCCTCGAGCAACTCGCCCGACGCTTGGCGGAGCAGGCGGAACGCTGCCACAAATATCAGGATGCTCACCACGATAGAGGCGATGGGGTCGAGCACAGCCCATCCGCTGCCCAGTGCCACGGCGCCGCCGATGCCTATAAAGGTGCCTATCGACGAGAAAGCGTCGGAGCGGTGGTGCCAGGCGTTGGCCTCAAGGGCTTGAGAACCAACCTCTTTCGCCACCTTTCTGGTGATGCGAAACACCCACTCCTTCAGCACTACGCTTAAAGCTGCCGCCACAAGGGCGATGATGCCTGGAGTCTCCAGCGTATCGCCATGGGCAAAGCGTATCACTTTTTCCACGCCGTTCCATCCGAGCATCACCGCCACCACCACCAGCGCCATGCCGATGATTGACGATGCCACAGTCTCGTATTTTCCGTGCCCGTAGTCGTGGTCCTGGTCGGCAGGCTTGCTGCTGATTTTCACAAAGGCGATCACCACAATGTCGGTGATGAAGTCGCTCAGTGAGTGCACGGCGTCGGCAATCATGGCGGAGGAGTTGCCGAGCACTCCTGCCACAAACTTGAACACGAGCAGCACCATGTTCACGATGCTGCCGGTGAGGGTGACTTTATAGATTTTTTTGTCGCGATTTTGCATAGGTGATTTTTTATTAATCCTTTTTATTGAAGAATTTGATGCACACGGCTTTCGCCACCTTGATGTGGCGCCGCGAGTTTTCAAGCGTGCCGTCGTGTGGATTGATTTTGTAGATTTCTATCGTGTCGCTGTCGCGGCAGGCACACAGCAAGAGCGTGCCGCAAGGCGTGATAGCAAAATGGCGTGGGTGTAGCCCAGTGTGGGTGTAGCCCACTTCCCGGAGTTTTCCGTCGGCCTCGATGTGATATGTGGCAATGCCGTCGTCGGCACGGCGCACGCTCGCGTATAGCCACTTCCCGCCGGGGTGCACCATAATATGGCCAGAGGCGTGTGCAGGGCGGCGTGCGGCTCTAAGGGATTGGATGAGCCGCATCTGGCCATCGCTGTAGGCGAAAGCCATCACCTGGTCGGTTAATTCTGTGATGAGGTAGGCAAATTTGCCGTTGGCGCTGAAGCAGATGTGCCTGGGGCCAGCCCCTGGGCTTACGGCCACCTTTCCGTGCTGGCTTAGGCGTGCAGTGCCGTCGGGCTGACGCTGAATTTTCAGAATGTGCACACAGTCGCCCCCCAGGTCGTCGGCCACAAGCCACGCTTTGTCGGGCGTGATGGCGCAGAAATGAATGTGGCTGCTTTTCTGCCGGGGCGACGGCCCGCTTTCATCGAAATGCACTGTCTGGGCTGGCTTGCCCAGTGTGCCGCTGTGAGGCGCCACATCGAACAGCTCCACCGCCCCGTCGCTGTAGCTGGCAATGGCGATGGTGCGCTGGCTGAGCATCAGGATGTGGCAAGGGTCGAGCGCGGCCGGCACGCTCTCCTCCACCGTAAGGGCTGATGTGCGGCAGCCGACCAAGAGGTGGTGCACCGCCGAGCAGCTTCCGCTTTCGCCCACGGCGTAGATGTGCCCCCCGTCGGGAGTGATGCACAGAAAGCTCGGGTTGTCCACCCGTTGGCGGCTTACCACCTCGGCTTCCAGTGTGTGGGTGTTGAGCGAGCAGATGGTGATTCCCTCGCCCCCAAGCACGGTGTAGGAGCCCACTGCGAATCTCAGATTACTGCCAGGCGTCTCCATGTCGCTAAAAATCACTAAAGAATTTAGGCTTGATAAGCAGGCCAATGCGTAGGCGCGAGTGGAACTTGTTGTAGTCGAGCAGGTTCTCACCGTAGCCATTGTAGTAATGCAGCATCAGAAACTGGTTGTCGCTTTTACGGATGCGCCAGCCCACGTCCACAATGGTGTTGGCATTGAGGTTCCAGCCCTTTCTTTTCACCACCGTGGCGGAGAACACCCACCGCTGGTTGTTGCTCAGCACCTGTATGCCAGTCTGGTAGATGCCGCTGTATCGCAGAATGTCCTTGTTCTGCTTGCTGTCTATGTAGGTGAGCCAGTATTTGCCGTGTATCATGAAGTTAGGCGTGAGGTAGATGTTGCCGGCTATAGAGAGCTTGTTCCAGCTTCGGTCATACATCTTGTCGCGCCCGTTCGACTCATGCTCAATCATGAGGGTGACCTTGCCCACCAGCCTGTTTTTGCTCACGAGGAGCTTGGTGAAGCCGATGCCGGGGTTGAAGTTGAAGTCGCGCATAGGCAGCGACTTCTCAAACACATTCCACATGCACTTCTGCGAGTAGAACAGATACATGTAGGTGTGGAACGGCAGCACACTCTTGGTGAGCCTCTGCGCGATGCTCACCTGGAATTTCACGTCGCTGTTGTGGTTGGTGGGCTTGCTTCTGATGGAGGTGCCGCCCACGAAGTAGTTGTCCTTGTAGATGCCGAAGAAAGGACGGTTGTCGAAGTCGCTGATCACGCTGTCGGTGTTGATTCTCTCTTCCTTCTCCACCTCCACAATCTGTGCGTGCAAGGCGGTGGCGCCGCACACGGCCAGTAGGAATGTGAGTAAAAATTTCGTCATAAGATGGGTATAGTGTAATGATTGAGTGTATTTATGATAACTTTCGCCACTTTGTGCAAAATTAATGCTTTTTTGCCATTACACAGATTAAAATGCGAAATGATTTACCTGATTAGGTACCATTTCCCACCCCCTGTAAAAAGTTATTGTCTCTATTCGTGGTGTCATGTGTGATGGGGCTTGGGAATTTTGGGGGCGGTTTTTCCGGTTTTTTGGATAATATGATTATCTTTGCAAGCAGATTAATTCTATTAACTACTTTTTTACACTCAAAATATCAGAGAGAGAGCCTTATGGACAACGAACTGAGAATCTTCTGTACCAATATCGGTGAATATGTGAATGTGGAGGGCGGCGAAACGCTGCAGCACGTGTATGAGCGCATCCGCGGGCGCATCAAGTTCCGCCCCATCAGCGTGATGGTGAACAACCGCGACAAGCACCTCGCCTACCCGCTCTACGGGCCTAAGCACGTGGAGTTTATCGACCGTAACTCCATCTCTGGCCGCCGCACCTACACCCGCTCGCTGGTGATGATTCTGCACAAGGCCACCAAGGACCTTTTCCCCGATGAGCGCTTGGCCGTGCCCCACGCCATAGGCAAGGGCTATTTCTGCACCTTTAAGCACAATCACTCGCGCGTGGACGGCGCCACGGTGAAGGCTCTGAAGCAGCGCGTGAAGGAGATTATCGCCGCCGACATGCCTTTCATTCGCCACGAGCGCCCCACTGTGGAGGTGCTGGAGATGTTTCGCAAGCGCCGCATGAACGACAAGGTGCGCTTTCTCTCCCACTCTAAGCAGCTCTACACCGTGTACTACGCCCTCGATGATGTGATCGACAGTTTCCAGGGGCCACTTGCGCCCACCACCGGGCTTATCGACACTTTCGACCTGGTGCCCTACAAAGACGGCATGCTGCTGCTCTGCCCCGACCCCGACAACCCCAATGTGCCTGCCAAGGCCGGCAAGCACGAGAAGATTTTCAATGCCTTCATGGAGCGCAAGGTGATTAACCACCTCATTGGCGTGAGCGATGTGAGCGAGCTCAACAAGGCTATCAGGGCCAAACGCGTGTCGGAGATTATCAACGTGGCCGAAACCATGCACTCGCAGGTGCTCAGCGCCATTGCCGCCCAGATAGCCGAGCGATTCAAGCGCGGCGGGGCGCGCATCGTGCTCATCGCTGGCCCGTCGTCGAGCGGCAAGACCACCTCCGCCAAGCGCCTGGCCACCCACTTGGTGACTAAGTTCCTGCGCCCGAAAATGATATCGCTCGACAATTATTTCGTGAACCGCGCCGACACTCCGCTCGACGAGAACGGAGAATACGACTTCGAGAACATTCACACCGTGGACCTCGACCTCTTCAACCACGACATGGGGGAGCTGCTCGAGGGAAAGGAGGTGAAGATGCCTACCTACAATTTTGAGACCGGCAAGCGCGAATACCGGGGCAACACGCTGCGCCTGGCTAAAGACGACGTGCTCCTGCTCGAGGGTCTGCACTGCCTCAACCCCGAGCTCACCAAGTTTATCCCCGACGAACAGAAATTCCGCATCTACGTGTCGGCGCTCGCCACGCTCAACATCGACGACCACAACTGGATCTCCACCAGCGACTGCCGTCTGCTCCGCTGCATCGTGCGCGACTATAAGAGCCGCGGCTACAGCGCACAGGAGACCATCAACCGCTGGCCCCGTGTGCGCAAAGGCGAGGAGCAGTGGATTTTCCCCTTCCAGGAGAACGCCGACGCCGTGTTCAACTCCAGCATCGTGTGCGAGCTGGCAGTGATGAAGCAATACGCGCTGCCCATCCTGGAGCAAGTGCCGCCCAATGTGCCCGAGCACTCCGAGGCCCACCGCCTGCTCATGTTTCTGCAGTGCTTCGACCCCATCAACCCTCGCGACGTGCCGCGCACCAGCCTTCTGCGCGAGTTTATGGGAGGCGGCGCCTATTAGCGAAGGGGCTCTGTGCCCTACTCCACCCTGTCTGCCAGCGGGAAGCGTCAGCTCCGCTGCCGGAAGACCACTTTTAAGGCGGAACCTTTGTGAAATATCACACTTTTA
>DLLC01000069.1:11837-16831 GCA_002476625.1 Porphyromonadaceae bacterium UBA7572
TATCACACTTTTAAGGCGGAACCTCTTGTTTCCCACACTATTTTTTCATAAATTTGCCCACAAAATCACAGCAGCAGCTCATGGAAAGAAAGCAGATAAAGCAACTAACAGAGTGGAAAAATCGCAAAAACAGGAAGCCACTCATCCTTCGTGGCGCAAGACAGGTGGGAAAAACTTGGCTGATGAAAGAGTTTGCCAAGCGCCACTACACCGACTTCATCTATCTGAACTTTGAAGATGACGAGTTGATGAAGGCGCTGTTTGTGCAAGATTTCAACATGGACAGAATTTGCCAAAGCATAGAGCTTTACAGCTCAAAAAAGCTCACCCCCTCCACGGCACTTTTACTTGATGAGATACAAGAGGCCCCACGGGGCGTGACTGCGCTCAAATACTTCTATGAAAAACGCTCCGACTTGCACATCATTGCCGCTGGCTCGCTATTGGGCATCGCCAGCAACCAAAACGCATCGTTTCCTGTGGGGAAAGTCGATTTTATCGACATAAGTCCCCTATCATTCACAGAGTTCTTAGCAGCAGCTGGGCAGCAGCAGCTTGCCGACTGCATTCTACACCAGCAATGGGGCATATTAGACACGCTCTCAATGCGCATTCGCGACTATCTGCTGAAGTATTATTTCGTGGGCGGTATGCCTGAGGCGGTGCAAACCTACATCGACACACAGAACCTAAGTGAGGTACGCCGAGTGCAAAACGCCCTTTTAGACACCTACGACAACGACTTCTCTAAACATGCGCCCAATGCCGAGGTGCCACGCATACGCATGGTATGGAACTCCATACGGGGCCAGCTTGCGCGCGAAAACAAAAAATTTGTGTTTGGCACGCTAAAGCAGGGCGCAAGGGCCAGAGAATTTGAGATGGCAATAGAATGGCTGCGCGACGCCGGCCTTGTCCACAAAGTGAACCGCACCAAAAAAGGCTTATTTCCACTTTCTGCCTATGAGGATTTTTCCGCCTTTAAACTGTATATGCTCGATATAGGGCTGATGGTGGCCATGAGCAAACTGCCGGCGCAAATTCTGATTGAGGGCAACGCGCTGTTTCTTGACGCTAAAGGCGCATTCGCAGAGCAATATGTGCTCCAGCAGCTCAAAACGTGCGACCCCGACACGGATATTTATTACTGGTCGGCGGAAAATTCATCGGGCGAAATCGATTTCCTTGTCCAAAGCGGTGAAAAAATCATCCCGATAGAAGTGAAAGCCGAAGAGAATCTGCGCGCTAAAAGTTTGCGCTCCTTCGTAAAAGCCAACGAAGGGGTCCATGGCGTCCGCCTTTCGATGTCGGGCTACCGAGAACAAGACTGGATGACCAACTATCCCCTATATGCGGCTCCATGTATTCTATACTATAACCAACCCGTTCAATCTCAAAAAAACTGTTTGACATGAATTTGAAGCATTTATTATTCGCATCGCTGGCTTGCCTCGCGCTCGCCACAGAAGCCGCCAGCATGCACGTAAGCCCCACCGATAGCAGAATACAATACACGGGGCGCATTAATTTCACCAATCCCGAGCGACCCCGCTTCGTGTATCCCGGCGTGCAGATTGCCGTGGGCTTCGAGGGCACCGGCCTGGCTATGGAGGCCAAGCCCGGCAGTGGCTACTTTGTGGTGGCCATCGACAACCTGCCCGTGCGCAAAATCCACTTCTCCCCCACCGATTCCGTCATCACCCTCGCCAGCGGCCTGCCCACCACCGGTATGCACACGGCGCGCATCCACCTCTGCTACGAGGGCTACGCCAAAAAGCCAGAGTTCCGCGGCTTCCTCTTAGACGACGGCACCATACTCGTGGCGCCGCCCAAACGCCCTCGCCACCGCATTGAGTTTATCGGCAATAGCATCACCTGCGGCTACGGCAATGAGAGCCTGAACGGGCGGTGTAAGTTTGCCGACTCCACCGAGAACCACTATATCACCTACGCCTCGCTGCTGTGCCGTATGCTCGACGCAGAGGAGCACTGCACTGCGCGCTCAGGCATTGGCGTGTATCGCAACTATGGCGGCAAGCGTGAGGGCGGCGCCAACACGATGCCAGACTGGTATGACTACACTTGCCTTTACGACTCCACGCAGAAGTGGGACCACAGCAAATTCCGCCCAGAGGTGATTTGCGTGAATCTCGGTACCAACGACCTGAGCAAGAATAACTACGACATCGGCCTCTATAAGGACGCCTACCGAAAGTTCATACATCACCTGCACGAGATGCAGCCACAAGCCAAGATTGTGTTGCTCACAGGACCCATGCTGCAAGGACGCCCCTTAAAGGAACAGATGCAGGCGCTCGACGAGCTTCAGCAGGAATTCGCCCAGCAGGGCCTGCCCACCTACCGCTTCAACTTCACCCCACAAGACGGAAACTTAGGCTATGGAGGCAGTTATCACCCGTCGGCACGCCAGCACGAGCTGATGGCCGGCCAGCTGCTGCCGCTGCTCAGCAGCCTGCTCCAATAATCACCCCACTCCCACCACCATCTGACACCACTGGCTATGAAGCGATATATTTAAACAAAAAATTACAAATATTAGTTGCACATCGCAATGTCAAACTGTGCAACGAAATGCACATTTTCCATCACATTATGCGAAAATGTGCATTTTTCTTTAAAAACTCGCACCATAGTTTGCCGTTTTATTTATATTTGCAACATCACGCACTGCGGTGTGGAACATTTAGACATTATTTAACACTATTACTTCATTCCTATGAGCGACAGAGAAAATATTCAGCAAGTGGCCAGCCGGCTTGCGGGCCTGCGCGACGCGCTCGAGCTCTCGCCCGAAGAGGTGGCGGAATCCTGTGGCATCGACACTGCCACTTACCTCAATTACGAAAGCGGCGACACCGACATACCCATCAGCTTCATACAGAACCTTGCCTCAAAGCTGGGCGTGCAAGTGTCGGAACTGCTCTTCGGCACATCTCCGCGAATGAGTGTGTATTATGTGACACGGAGCGGACAAGGCGCACGCGTGGAGCGCGCCGAGGCCTACAGCTACGAGTCGCTGGCCGAAGGGTTCACCGACCGCGTCATGCATCCGTTCAGAGTGACCGTGATGCCTGGCGACAACGCCACAGCCAAACCCATCACGCACGAGGGCCAGGAATTCAACTATGTGCTTTCGGGTAGAGAGGAACTGCACATCGGTGGAAAGACCATTGTGCTCAACCCCGGCGACAGCATCACCTTCAACGCACAGCTGCCTCACTACATGCAGGCGCTCGATGGCGAGCCTCTCGTGTTTCTGGCGCTCATCGCAAGCAAATAATCACACGCTATTTTTTTACATATCACACACACACACTAACACTAAGTTACGAAGTTATATATTATGATCGAACGATTTTTAGATAAAGTGGAATTTGAGTCGTATGCCGACTTTATGCAGAATTTTCACATCAAAGAGCTGCCCGGATTCAATTTCGCCTACGACGTGGTGGACGAATGGGCAAAGACCGAGCCCGACCGCAAAGCGCTCCTGTGGACCAACGAACAAGGCGAAGTGAAACAGTTCACCTTTGCCGACATCAAGCGCGAGAGCGACAAGACCGCGTCCTATTTCCAGCAGCTTGGCATAGGCCGTGGCGATATGGTGATGCTCATCATGAAGCGCCGCTATCAGTTCTGGTTTGCCATCACCGCGCTCCACAAGCTCGGAGCCGTGGCCATCCCCGCCACGCACCTGCTCACCGACGACGATATCATCTACCGCTGCCAGGCAGCCTCCATCCACTCCATAGTGGCCGTGGGCGACGACGTGGTGCTCGACCACATACAGAAAGCGGCGCCAAAGTGCCCCTCGGTGAAAAACTTCATCTCCATCGGGCCGAAAGTGCCAGAAGGCTGGAGCGACTTTTGCGCCGGCATAGAGAGCGCACCGCCATTCGTGCGCCCCGAGGTGGTGAACGAGCCGGGCGACATATCGCTCATGTACTTCACCAGCGGCACCAGCGGAGAGCCTAAAATGGTGGCGCACGACTTCCGCTATCCGCTCGGCCACATTATCACCGCAAAATACTGGCACAATCTCAACGAGAACAGTCTGCACTTCACCCTTGCCGACACAGGTTGGGGTAAAGCCGTGTGGGGAAAATATTACGGCCAGTGGATAGTGGGCGCCAACGTGTTTGTGTACGACTTCGAGAAATTCCACCCCGTGGATGTGCTTGAAATGATACAAAAATTCCACATCACATCGTTCTGCGCGCCTCCCACCGTGTATCGCTTCCTCATTCGCGAAGACGTGAAGAAATACGACCTCTCATCGCTCACCTACTGCACCAACGCCGGCGAGGCGCTGAACCCGAACGTGTTTGAGCGGTGGTATGAGCTCACCGGCATCAAGCTGCACGAGGCTTTCGGACAGACCGAAACCACCGCCACCGTGGGCACCTATCCATGGATTGAGCCACGACCGGGCTCAATGGGAATGCCAAATCCCGGCTACGACATCGACCTGCTCACCGCCGACGGCAAGGTGGCAGAAGAAGGCCAGCAGGGCGAAATCATCATTCGCACCCACGGCAAGCGTCCGGAAGGGCTGTTTATGGGCTACTACCGCGATCCGGATCTCACCCGCCAAAACTATCACGACGGCATTTACCACACGGGCGACATCGCATGGCGCGACCAAGACGGCTACTACTGGTTTGTGGGCCGGAAAGACGATGTGATCAAGTCGTCGGGCTACCGTATAGGCCCGTTTGAGGTGGAGAATGCGCTGATGAAGCACGAGGCTGTGGTGGAATGCGCCGTCACTGGCGTGCCCGACGAGGTGCGTGGCATGGCTGTGAAGGCCACAGTGGTGCTCAGCAAGGAATACGCCCACACCCCTGGCATAGAATACGATGTGGAATACCGCGGAAAAGAGGTGCCAGCGCTTGTGAAAGACATCCAGAACTTTGTGAAGCGCACCACAGCGCCTTACAAATATCCGCGCGTGATGCAGTTCGTGCACGAGC
>DLLC01000033.1:0-4700 GCA_002476625.1 Porphyromonadaceae bacterium UBA7572
TGGTGGCACCGTCACCCGCACCATCTCCTACGACCAGTACGGGCGAATGACCGGCTACCGCGAGGGCGAATACTCAAAAACATGTTTTCACACGCGGATTTTTCACATTCTTTAATCGTATCAAAACTTGGTGAAAACGAGAATTTTTCGTAAATTTGTATGTTTTATAGCGCAAGCATCGGCACAGGTTGGACAATAGCCGCAAACACACTATGTATCAACCAATTGCCAATAATTGTGCGTAACCTAAAATTTTATGTCAGAAGAATTAATCGAACAGCAAGAAGAACAGTATTCAGCGTCGAACATTCAAGTGCTCGAGGGCCTTGAGGCTGTACGCAAGCGTCCGTCAATGTATATTGGCGACACACATGAGAAAGGACTCCACCACCTGGTATCGGAAGTTGTGGACAACTCTATCGACGAAGCCCTCGCCGGCTTTTGCAACAAGGTGGAGGTCACCATCCATGAAGACAACTCCATCTCCGTGCGCGACAATGGCCGCGGCATTCCTGTGGACGAGCACAAGAAGCTCCACAAGTCGGCGCTTGAAGTGGTGATGACCGTGCTGCACGCCGGCGGCAAGTTCGACAAAGGCTCCTACAAGGTGTCGGGCGGATTGCACGGCGTGGGCGTGAGCTGTGTGAACGCCCTGAGCGACTATCTGCGCGCAGAGGTGCGCCGCGGCGGCAAGGTGTATATGCAGGAGTATGCCTTTGGCAAGCCCACCAGCCAAGTGAAGGTGATTGGCGAGTGCGCAGAGGAAGACCATGGCACCACCATCTACTTCCACCCTGACGCCACCATCTTCCAAGAAACTGTATACAAGTTCGATATCTTGAGCAACCGCCTACGCGACCTGGCATACCTCAACGCTGGTGTAAGCCTGTCGCTCACCGACCTCCGCGACAAGGACGAGAACGGCACCCCCCACACCGAGGTATATCATTCCGAAACAGGCCTCGACGACTTCGTGCGCTACCTCGATGAAAGCAAGGAGCCGCTTATCAACGACGTGATTCACATTTCCAAAGAGGTGCACGTGCCTATCAAAACGCCGCAAGGCGAAAAAAAGGAGGAAATCATACCCGTGGAAGTGGCCATGACCTACAACAAGACATTCACGGACAACATCTACTCTTTTGTAAACAACATCAACACCATAGAAGGTGGCACACATCTTCAAGGCTTCCGCATGGGCTTGAGCACTGCGCTCAAAAAATATGCAGAGAAGAGCAAGATGCTTGAAAAGGCGAAAGTGGAGCTCTCAAAGGAAGATTTCCTTAAAGGCCTCACAGCCGTGGTTTCTGTCAAGGTGCTGGAGCCACAATTTGAAGGCCAGACCAAGACCAAACTTGGCAACACTGAAGCCATCACTGCGGTAAACACTGCTGTGAAAGACGTGCTGGATCCTTATTTGGAAGAGCATAAAGACGAGGCGAAGGCCATTATGGAGAAACTGATACTGTCAGCACAGGCACGCCACGCAGCAGAAAACGCCCGCGCAAAAATCATCCGCAAGTCGCCTCTTGCAGGATCCGGCCTTCCCGGCAAGCTCGCCGACTGCTCCTGCAAAGACCCAGCCAAGTCGGAATTGTTCCTCGTGGAGGGCGACTCGGCAGGCGGATCGGCAAAGCAAGGACGCGACCGCCAGTTCCAAGCCATTCTGCCGCTGCGAGGCAAGATTCTGAACGTGGAGAAAGTGATGGAGCACAAGATTTACGACAGCGAGTCGGTGGTCACCATTTTCCGCGCGCTCGGCGTGACCGACCCACAGCACTTCGACCCCGACAAACTGCGCTACCACCGCATCATCATCATGACCGATGCCGATGTGGACGGTGCGCACATCGCCACACTGCTGATGACGTTCTTCTTCCGATGCATCCGCCCCGTGATTGAGAACGGCTACCTCTACATAGCCACGCCACCGCTCTACCGCGCCATCAAGGGCAACAACTCGGAATACTGCTGGACCGATATGCAGGTGCGCCAGTTTATCGATAAGTTTGGAGCCGGTGAGGAAAAGAACGTGCGTGTGCAGCGATTCAAAGGTCTGGGCGAGATGAACCCCGAACAGCTCTGGGACACCACAATGAACCCCGAGAACAGAATGCTCAAGCGCGTCACCATCAACGACGCAGCAGAGGCCGACCGCGTGTTCACCATGCTCATGGGCGGCGACGTGCCGCCACGCAGGCAGTTCATCGAACAGAACGCCACCTACGCCACTCTCGACACCTGATGCCCGAAGCCAACACCACCACAGGTTTGGCGGCATTAAAATAAAGCGACAAAACCAATGCAGCGACCTGGGGACCATTCTCCAAGTCGCTGCTTGCTTAACGATAAGAATATAACTGCACTCAGCCAGCCGCACGAAGGTGAGAAAAGAGACTGAAGCAAAAAGCCAAAGGAAGGCATACTCCAGTTATTAACAAAACAGCCGAGTTATCAACATTTATTTGATTTTAACGCAAAAAGTAACGGGGATTTAAGTAAAAAGTAATTCCTTTGCACAGAAAACAATATAACACTCTCAAGAATATGGGAAAGATTATAGCAATAGCCAACCAGAAAGGCGGCGTGGGTAAAACCACCACCGCCATCAATCTGGCAGCCTCACTGGCCGTAAGCAAAAAGAAAGTGCTGCTCATCGATGCCGACCCACAGGCCAACGCCACATCAGGCCTTGGCGTGGATCCGAAGAAGATGACATCGTCGATCTACGAATGCCTGGTCGACGACTATCCCCTGCGCGGCACTGAAGTGAAAACCTGCGTCGATGGGCTCGACCTGGTAGGCAGCCGCATCGACTTGGTGGGTGCCGAGTTGGAACTTATCAACAAGCCCAACCGCGAGCGCGTGCTGGAGAAGGCGCTGACGGGCGCAAAGGAGCAGTACGACTTTATCCTCATTGACTGTAGTCCCTCGCTCGGACTGATCACCGTGAACGCGCTCACAGCAGCCGACTCTGTAATCATCCCTGTGCAGGCCGAATACTTCGCGCTCGAAGGCATCAGCAAACTGCTCAACACCATTCGCATCATCAAGGCTAAGCTCAACCCATCGCTGCAAATCGAGGGATTTCTGCTCACCATGTATGACGCCCGCCTTCGCCTGGCCAACCAAATCTACGAAGAGCTCAAAAGCCACTTCGGCGACATGGTGTTCGGCACGGTGATTCCACGCAACATCCGACTGAGCGAAGCGCCCAGCCACGGGTTGCCCGCCATTCTTTACGATCCAAACAGCCGAGGCGCCACCAGCCACATTCAGCTGGCCAAAGAGCTCATCGGCAAAAACCGAAAGAGAAAGTAACATCAGAGTAACATACGCATAAAGAAATCATATCCTAATCCGTTCACCACACTATGTCAATGAAGAGAAATGCACTCGGACGCGGCCTTGACTCACTCATATCGATGGACGATGTGCAGCCAAGCGGCAGTTCGGCTATCAACGAAATAGCTATCGACCTCATCAAGCCAAACCCCGACCAGCCCCGCACGAGCTTCGACGAAGACGCTCTTGAGGAACTGGCCACCTCCATACGTGAGTTAGGCATCATACAGCCTCTCACCCTGCGCAGCGCAGAAGCCGGCACCTACATGATTATATCGGGTGAACGGCGCTACCGTGCCGCCAAACTCGCCGGCCTCGACACCGTGCCCGCCTATGTGCGCACCGCCAACGACAGCGAACTGACGGAAATGGCGCTCATCGAGAACATTCAGCGCGAAGACCTCAACGCCATCGAGATAGCCCTCACCTTCAGGAAGCTCATCGACCAATACAACCTCACACAGGAGAGGCTGAGCGAGCGCATCGGCAAAAAGCGCGCCACCATCGCCAACTTCCTGCGCCTGCTGAAACTGCCTGCCGAGGTGCAACTCGGTCTGCGCGACAAAACGGTAGACATGGGCCACGCAAGGGCATTGCTATCGGTGGAGAAACCATCGATGCAGCTCAAACTCTACAACGAAATTCTGAAAAAGGGTCTCTCCGTGAGACAAGTGGAACAGCGCGCCAAGGAGATAAACGCAGGCACAGACATCCCCGCCTCGACCCGAAAAGCCTCGGCGAAGATGCCCAACAACGCCGACTTCGACGTGCTGAAAGCGCACCTGAGTAAGTCATTCGGCGTGCCGGTGACATTTGCCTGCGGCAACGACGGCAAGGGAAAAATCACATTTCCCTTCAAAAACGAAGAGGAATTAGAGAGAATAATTCGTATCTTTGACACATTAAAAAACAACGGTTGAATACAGAGCGGTTTTTTAAGTCGCATCACCGCAATAGAGAGAAAAGAAACTCCTTGTGAGAAAGATATTTGAGGCACATATCCACACCTTTGCAGGCATAGTCGTCACGCTATGCCTATTGGTGGTTGGCGCACTGCATAGTGCCGCCCAAACCACACAGGACAAGCCTGTCCGTAACCGCGCAGGAGCGCGTGTAAGCGCCACCGTTCATGCCGACAGCGCGGCTGCTACACAGCCCACCGGCGGACTTCAGCGCACACCTGTGCTCAACGAGGCGGGCGACACGGTGAAGTTCACCCCTGGCAGCGACTCGCTGATACTGGCTCAGGCCACCTTCGCCGCCGACACAGCCGCAGCCACTAATTTAGGAAAACTGCGCGTGTTCAACCCCGACCCCAAAAGAGCCATGTGGCTCTCGGCACTATGCCCCGGGCT
>DLLC01000033.1:4757-45279 GCA_002476625.1 Porphyromonadaceae bacterium UBA7572
CTGGAAACTGCCCATTGTGGTGGGCGCGTTTGTGGGCCTCGGCTACGGCACTGCGTGGAACAACCGTATGCTCGGCGACTACACCAAGGCTTACCGCGACATCACCGATAGCGACCCCAACACGCGCAGCTATATGAACTTCTTCCCGAAAACGGTGAAGGAAAGCGACCTCGATAAAGATTGGCTTACACGGGCACTGAAAAACAAGCGCACCTACTACCGCCGCTACCGCGACATCTGCATCATCAGCATGGTGGCAGTGTATCTGATCAACATCGTGGACGCTTATGTGGACGCTTCGCTTGCGCACTTCGACATTTCATCCGACCTGTCGATGGACGTGGCACCGGCTGCCATCGACACCAGACAGTCACGCATTCCGTCGCTCGGCCTCCAGTGCGCCATCAATTTTTGAATAAATAAAACACTACGATAATATATGAATAAGTTCAGATTTAAAGCATTAATCGTGATGACGCTCGTGGCAGTCACTATGACCGCGGCGCCAAAAAAGAAATCGATTTTATCGCTGAAGGAATCCATCACCGATGAGGCAATCGTGTATCCTTACAGCTTTGAAATCAACACTCAAGAGATGCAAAAAAACTGGTATCTGCAAAACTATGCCGTGGTGGATGCCAATGTGGAGAAAAAAGCGCCGAACGAAGTGAGCGACGCAGAATACATTCAGCGCCTGCGCGCCATCCCATCAGGCATTGAACTGCCCTTCAACCAAGTGGTGAAAGCCTATATCACACGCTACATCACCAAGGAACGCACCATGGTGTCGCAAATCTTAGGCATGACGCCCTATTATATGCCCATCTTTGAGCGCGCCCTGGAAAAAGAGGGTCTTCCACACGAACTGAAATTCATTCCTATCGTAGAGTCGGCACTCGACCCTAACGTGGTGTCGAGCGCTGGCGCGGCTGGACTATGGCAATTCATGGTCGACACCAGCAAGGGACTCGGACTGGAGGTGAACTCGCTGGTGGACGAACGACGCGACCCCTACCGCTCAAGCAATGCGGCAGCAAGCTATTTCAAGCAGCTGTATGGCATATATGGAGACTGGTCGCTCGCCATCGCCGCCTACAATTGCGGACCAGCCAACGTGAACAAGGCGCTACGCCGCGCCAAGAACAAGGACAACGAAAAGCCCGACTTCTGGTCGATCTACGAATACCTGCCTCGCGAAACCCGTGGCTATGTGCCCGCATTCATCGCTGCCACTTATGTGATGAACAACTACCAGAAGCACAACATCAACCCCGCGCTTTCTAAAAAGCCGCTTATCATCGACACGGTGATGGTGAGCCACCGCGTGAACTTCAACCAGATATCAAGCGTGCTCAATATCCCCATCGAGGAAATCCGCATTCTCAACCCCCAATATCGCCACGACATTATTCCCGGCGACACCCACCCCTACTCGCTGGCTTTGCCCTCACAGCAAATCTACAGCTACATCATGGTGGAAGACAGCATCATGAGCTACCGAAAAGACCTCTATGCCACACGCGACGTGGTGGAGCCCGGCAACCGAAAATCATCGGTAGCACAGCAAATGGTAAATCCGAAAGATGCGGAGAAAAACGTGGTGAAGCAGGCTAAGGCAGAAGACAAAACCAAAGCACAAAGCAAGACATCAACAGCTCCCGCAATAGCCAGCAATGAAACTGGCGAGAGCAAATACCACAAGGTGAAACGTGGCGAAACCATAGAGAGCATCGCCGAGAACTACAATATGAGCGTGGCTGAGCTGATGGCGCTCAACAGCCTCAACCGCAAGCACGTGAGCCGAGGACAAGTGCTGAAAGTGACAGGTGAAAGCTCAGTTCAGGCAGAGAAGCAAAAGCCCGAGCCCACCTATGCGAGCGCACAGCCTAAAAAGGAAGTGGCAAAGAAGGAGCCTGCGCCTAAAAAAGAGCCTAAGGCGGAAACCAAAGCGCCTGCGCGCTCAAAATCCTACAGCGTGAACGATGAAATAGGCATGCCTCGCACCACCACCACACCGAAGAAGCAAAAACAAGACGCTGCCACGCCCAAGCAAGCAGCAAGCGAGAGCAGCAAGAAGCCTCAGCCGAAAAAAGAAGAGGCACCCGCTGTGAAAACAAGCAGCAGCAAGAGCCAGAAAGCGGCGATAGAGGAAGAAAAGGCTACCGCCAAGGCGAAAGCCGACAAGCGTAACACGCGTCGCACTGCCGAAGAAGAATCCGCCTCTGCCCCAAGCAAGAAAAGCCGCAAGGCCGACAGCGCCACAGAAGAAAAGCAGACTTCACCAAAGAGCAGAAAGGCGGCACCAAGCAAAGCCACCGACAAAGATGAGGTGAAATCCACAAGGAGAAGCAAAAAGGCCAAAGCTGGCAGCGACGAAGAAAAGCAAACCTCCAAGCGAAAGAGCAGAAAAGCCAACACCGACAGCGCCTCAAAGTCGAGGAAAAAGAAGGCAAAGAAGGAGGAAGATGCCACCCCGTCGAGCCACAGCGTGCGCGATGGCGAGTCGCTCGAGCGCATTGCACACCGCTACGGCTTGGGCACCGACCAGCTGCGCAAAGCCAACCCTCAACTGAAGGATGCCGATATGCTTCACCCTGGCGACAAGCTGAAAATCCCTAAAGCCAGCAAAAAGAAAAAAAGCGCCAAAGAGGAGACCGCCACAAAAAAGAAGAGAAGAAAATAACCCTCCACAAAGCGCATAAGGATAATAAAAACCACCAAAGCAGCGCCACATTTCCAAATAGCAAGGATGTGGCGCTGCTTATATATATATATATATTTTCATAAGCGCAGACAACGCGCCCTTGCTATCGGTTTTATAAATAGCAGGTATTCACACAACCGTAATCCGATGCTTTGCCGCCTCTCAATTAGTTTGTAATTTTGCCGCTGAAATAAACGAGCATCTATTATGGAAACAGTGAAGGGGCTTACTAAACATGCCTGCAACGCTTTAGTACAGGCAGAACGATGGTTATGTAAACAGTTACGTGAAATCTGGATGTTCAACAAGAAGCACCACTGTATCACCTACGATGACAACGACTCTTTAGACTATCTATATGACTGGGACGATGACGATGATTTGTACTGAAAATACCGAAATTCACAACACTTGCTCCGACTTCACTTCTGTGAACCACAGGCTCGACATCTTGCTGCAGGTGGGCTGCAAGCTGATGGAAAGCTCTGCCGACACTTCGCGCATATACCGAAACATGAAGCGCACCGCAGCCTTTCTCAACTTCAAGGAAGAGAGTTTGCAAATATATGTGAACTACAACATGCTGATGGTGAACTACAGCGATGGCGAGAAATCGCACACCAAATTCAAGCGGTGCACCAAGCACATCATCGACATGGCCGCAATCAGCAAAATCAGCAAGCTATCGTGGAACGCCATCATCAACGACTTCACCATTGAGCAATTCGAGGCTGAATTCAACAAAATTTGCGAGGCCCCGCGCGTCTACACGCCATGGCAGGTGGCTTTAGGAGGCGGCTTTGCCTGCGGAGGCTTCTGCATACAGTTCGGATGCGACTGGCCGGCATTTCTCTACGCCTCGATAGCCGCCATACTGGGGCTACGGCTAAGAATGTACCTCACCACCAAAAACGCCAACCCCTATTTCAGCATCACCATCGCGGCATTCATCAGCACCGTCATAGCATGGATATTCGGCGCCGCCACCATCGCATTCGGCAGCGCGCTCCCCTCCATCTTGCAGACCGCCACCCCGTGGCACCCCTTGATGGCATGCGCCCTGTTCATCGTGCCGGGCGTGCCGCTGATCAACTTCATCAGCGATATGCTCACCGGTCACCAGCAAGTGGGACTCACACGCGCCATCAACACTCTGATTATGGTGCTTGCCATGGCTTTAGGCATCTCGTTTGCCATTGAGGTGGTAGGCGTAGACAACTTCGTGCGCAACCTGTCCATGACCCCACACCACGAGTACTGGGAGTTTTCGATAGCGGCAGCCATATCGGCCATGGGCTTCTCCATGATTTTCAACACCCCCCGGCGCCTACTGTGGGTGGTGGCGCTGGGAGGCATCATCGCGGTGTGCACGCGAAATTTTGTGAACCTCGGCCCAAGCAACGGCAACGCCGGCCTCGACCTCGGCCCCATCATAGGGTCGCTCGCCGGCAGCGCACTGGTGAGCATCATCTGCGTCAAGGCCATGCACTGGCTCCACACGCCGCACCACTGTCTGAGCATTCCAAGTGTGATACCAATGATTCCCGGTGTGCTCATGTACCGCGCCCTGTTTGCCTTCATCGAGATGCATGGCGTGGTGGGAGAAGTGACCACCGCCATGTACAACGGCATACGCGCCTCCTTCATCATTCTCTGCATAGCCATAGGCGTGGCCATTCCTAACATTTTCGTGCGCCGCCTGATCACCCCACAGCGTGAGAAGCGCCTAATGCTCCTTGTCAGAAAAAGAGAAAACAATTTGCAGTGTGATGTGGATAAAAAAGGCTAACTTTGCACTTTCACTAACACACACACTTTGCAAATGATATGGAACTTAGGTGTCTGAAAGCATTCGTGATAGCCGCAAAGCGGCTCAACTTCTCCGAGGCGGCCAAGGAAATGTGCGTGACCCAAAGCACGTTCTCGCAAACCATCAAACAGCTGGAGACTGAGTTAGGAATAGCGCTGTTCTACCGCACATCACACAAAGTGACGCTCACCAAGGCGGGCGAGGAACTGCTCCCTTTTGCCGTCACCGCCATCGATGCCGTCAATAATTGCACACACCGCATCGACGACCTGCGCGCGCTCAAGTGCGGATCGCTCAACATCGGCGTGACCCATTCCTTCAATATGGTGATGCACGACACACTCAAAGACTTCATGAAGCTTTACCCGGGCATTTTCCTCAACATCGTGTACAAGCCCATGACGGAGCTCATCAATCGCCTTATGAACCACGAGCTCGACTTCGTGCTCTCGTTCCGCCCAAAAATCAGCAATCCACTAATAGAATCGCACCTGCTGTTTGAAGACGTGCTCTCCGTGATAGCGCGCCGCGACAGCCCGCTGGCACGGCTGGAGTCGGTCACCGTAGCCGACCTCACAAACTACCCCGCCGCGCTGCCAGCCAAAGGGCTGCAAGCACGAAATGTGCTCGACAGCATACTCTCCGAAACAGGCGCTCAGCTCAATGTGCGCGCCGAAATGGACGAGGTGACCCCACTGCTGCGCCTCGTGCGCAACACCGGGCTCTACACCATCCTCTCATCATCGGCCACTGAAGACATGGACGACGACCTCGTGGCCATCCCCATCAACCACGAGGGATGCCATATGGAGGGCTGCGTACAGTCGCTTAAAGGCATCTACCACAACGCCGCCACCAAAGAGTTTATCCGCATCCTGTGCGAAACCTCATTAGTGAAAAGGCGCATCACCGACTGGCTCAAATAAATTTCCCCTTAATTCAAGAATAAAAGCAGGGACGGCAAAAATATCCGCCCCTGCTGAAGATCTTGCACCGCCACCTCTTGCGTATTATTCAGAAAAAAGAAATATTATTTCACCAGTTTTCTCGACAGCGAAGACCCGTCGGAGAACTGGGTCACCTCGATATTGAAGCCATTGAATGGCGATGAACTCTCATGCCCCTGCAGGTCGAAATACAGCACGTTTTTCACATCCTTGACAGTGTTTAGTTCTTCCACGCCGGAAGAGTAGGATGTAGGGTAGACATTCACCGACATTAGCATCTCTACTTGTTTTCCATTCTCTGTGTAGTAAAAGCCAGTTCGGTACTGATAGTTAAAGACTGTCGAACCAGTACGCAAGAAGTTCACAACAAATGATGGTTGCTGTGCCCCGTCACTATCCGTAAAATATTCACTATAGAGAACCCCATTCTGTCGATCAGATTCGTTAATAAAGTCGTAGGAATACACTTTACTCAAATCAAAAGACTTGGGCATCGGCACCCTCATACCGCTACCATTTCGTATAACGGAGGTTTCGAAAATTTGGTCAAGGAATGTGTTTTCGAAGTCCAAGTTTTTGAGACACGACAGGTCAAGCGCAGCTATACTATTCCATCTCAGGTCCAGTGATTCCAGCTTTGGCATTTTCGTGGCGTCAAAATTCCTCAATTCGCAAACTTTGGCGCTGAGCTCTTTCAAATTTGGATAGGCACTCAAGTCCACTTTTGCGAAGGCTTTAACATTATCACAATTTATGGACTCAATACCGCTTGGCAATGTAGGGAACACCTCTAATTGTTTGCAGCTTTCGATATTAATGCTGGAGAGGGAGTCATTCTGGCTACAATCTAAAGCTGTGATTTTTGAATCATTACAGTCCAGGCTTTTTAGTTTTTTATTGTTGGAAATGTCCAAACTTGTATAATAATTACTTCTACAACAGAGCGTCTCCAACTCTTTAAGTGGAGATAAATCTACGTCCGTAATCACATTATATGAAAAGTTCAGAGATTTCAAATTTGGCATAAGTCCCAAGTACAGCTCTGTGAAGTAGTTCCTACTGATGTCAAGCGTTTCAAGTTCCTCGCACAAGTCAGTTATCAATAAAGAAAACCTGGTGTGGGAATGCGTTATTTTTATAGTTCTCAAATGTGGGCATCCCCTTAGATCCAGCTCAGTAAGTTCATGATAGTCAATTATCACAGTCTCAAGGTTAGGCAAATCTTTCAAATTAACACCTCTCAGATATTTAGTATCATCGCTGGTGGACGTGCTTTTTTCTTCTGGTGGCATCTTTTTAGGAAATTTTCCTGAAGAAAAGTTTGGCTCATAATCGCTCTTTGAAAAAGCAAATTTCTTAAGTTTTTTATTCTTTGACAGGTCTACGCTGCTCACATTGTTGTGTGTCCGATATCTCTGGTTCCATATCTCAATAGTTTCAAGCTCGCTAAAAAACTCAATTCCCTTTAAGTTTTCCACACTTGTAAAACCTCCTTTGGCTGGATTCCAAGAGATTTCCTTGACAGAAGCCAATTCTTCGTCAGTTAGCACAGCACCATTAGGCTTGTTGAAATGCTTTTGCACCCAAGTGCGAAAATCTGAATCAGGAAAGTTTTTTGCATTGATTGCCACATCCGCCTTCGCAATTGTAAATTCAGCGATAAGCACAACAAGAGTGATGAGCATTTTCTTTTTCATAGTCTTAATCTTTTTTATATGTTATTTTCTTACAAAGATACTATTTTTGTGATATAATAAAAGCAAGATGACGAAAATTTTCGCCATCTTGCAAAAAAAATGTGTTAATCAAGGTATTAGGTATAAATTCCCGTGCTATTTGCGGCCTTTATCTTTATAATAGGCATCTTCTAACGAAGGTTCACCAGATGAAAATATCTCAAAGTCTTTTTCCGTAAGGTAGTATGGGCAAATATTACCGCTAATATTGTCAAAAAGATTACCAGATGACATGATAACCATATCACTGGGTAATGGCTGGTCGTTGACCCTGTCGCTCTCCTTGGGGCTAATGTAGTGATAATAGAGCACTCCTTCAGAACTTATGCCTACTCGCTTAAATGTGTTGTCTGTCAATGACAGCAAGGTTTTGTTAGGCATCTCTTGTAAAAGCAGCACTCCACTCTCAGAGAGAAACGTATTGTTCACAAATTTAAAAACACCCTCTTTCATATTTTCTGAAAAAAGCGTCGTTACGCCTTGGAATATATTGTTGCTTGCAGACAGTCCCATTCTTGAAAACGCATTACCTTTGCCGAACAGGAGCGACCCCATCAGTTTCATTCCCCTACACACATTGTCGTTCATCGTGATGCGCCCACCTTTGTCGCGAGAATAGAGGAGCGTGTAGCCAAATCCGTTATTCCCCGCGTTTATTGTGCTGTTCATCTGTTTCACCTTTTCACGCAGCTCTGTTATAGTGTTTCGATTAAATGCAACGCTTGCATTCTCCGTGTTTAGCACAATATGCACTTCATCAGCCTCTGTAGTGTTGTCATACACCATATAGGGGAAAGCTTCGCTCTCAATTGTGTTGTCCTCTATCAAAATAGGGCAAAGACTAATTTTATTAGTGCCTTGAAGTCCCTCACAAGTTTTCTCACGGTCTGTGTTTTTGTCATACACGATTTTAAAGTCCTGTAGTTGACAATTGCTATGCGCCCATGAGCCATACTTGATAACATTATTGGTGACTCTAAGATCTTCAGTCTGACAGAAGTTGTCAAAAGTCATTCCCATTAGCACGTTCATGGGCGAATCGATGTAGAATTCATTGGATTCAACCACATAGTCGGAAATCCGATAATGCACATAGGGCACTATAGCGCTTTGTATTGCTTTGCTAACACCTTCTCCAAAATCATTGGCTTTCGTCATGACAGTTTCACAGCTTGCGCTTCCAGTGTTGCCCGAAGAGACATCAAATTTAATTCTATCAATTAGAGTGTGTTGCGCAATATAAAAACTTTGAAATAAATCGATTACGCCATCCCATTCATCTTCTCCATCTTCTTGTTTGAACCCTTCTTCGCTCTGTTGGAAATCATGGATATGCGTCAAGTCCACGTAGTAGGGAAACACTTCGTTCTTGGAATCAGTTGTCCTATCGTTCGCTTTGCCAAAAAGGTAATCAGGCTTCTTGTAGTAGAACCTGTTTCCCTTGATATGGATATGTTCAAAATCAAGATGGCGATTGGCGTACTGCACTCCATCAAGCCCTTTCAAGGTTTCCATCGAGGTATAGCACCGCTCCTCGTCTCGGCTCATAATGGAGTCGCCCCAGATGCCGATATTCTCATCGTTGCCATATTTGTAAAAATCGTTGTTCACGATGTTTATATTCCTCGCACGTTGGCAAATCCACAGGTTGCCGCCAATTTTTCTGGCGTTGTAGTTTTCAAACACACAGTTTGTAATATCCACGTTTTCACACCAGTGGAGGAACACGTGGGTAAGGTCGAGAAACTGGGAGTACATTCGCACATTGAACATTTTAAACGAGTTTGCCTCATACACTTTAAACATCACAGGACAAATATCTGGGTGATACCACCATCTGTATAGGCTTGCGCTTTCCACGTCAGCCAAGTCAAATGCCACACGAAAGGCAATGTCAGACACCACTACATTCACAGGGCTGCTGTGCTCATTCTGAATATTAAAGATAGCATCGTCGCTGCAATACGAATGGCAGATGTTTCCGTTACAGTCTTCGTAAAGGCTTGCCCCACTGGCACACTCGTTATATACTACAAGTGTGGGTATGTCTTGGCTTAAACAATGCTCAGACCGAGCACCTTGAATCACTATCTCTTTAAATCCTTCCCAAAAGAAAGCCTTGTTATTGATAATTTCATATGGTGCGTTGCTATACATAAACGTGAGGTGAATGTGGTCACACTCGTTGCTCGGATAGAACATAAAATCATCCCCACTGGCACCGCAATTAGCATCTAAAGCAATAGGAGCATCGGTTGACATAACGGGTTTAGAGAACTTCTGCTGAAAATTGATAAACTCCCGATTGTTGTGAAACACGAATCGGTTTCTTGTGTCTTTCAAACTCACAACTTGCTCTTCACAATCGTTTGAATAGGATTTTTCTAAATTCATAAATTACATGTGTTTTTACTATTAAACAAAAAGTCATATAGTCGCAGGAAATCAGATTAGGATAATGTGTTTATTCGAGGCCTCACAAATGTGCATTTCTTGGTCTTATTTCCTCTGCCGCAAAGTTACTACAATTCACAAACAAGCTGCAAGAAAACGCAAGAAAAGTTATTAACAGGCTATCACGAAGCCATAGCCATAAGGTAAAAGGAAATGTTGGCCGCCACATTATGGTGACGACTGCCAACGCTTCTTTCTATGGGGGAGGAAAATGATGTTTTCCTATTTTTTTTTAGGGGCGCGGAGCTTGCGGGGGAGCAGGCGCAGCACCTGTGCGCTGCGAGCTGGCAGGTAAAGCTCCAGCCAGCCGAGTCCAGAGTCGGCATACAGCTCGTCGGGCTGGGTGAGGTGGTGAACCGTGCCGTCGATATTGCCGTAGCCTCCATACCGCACGCTGTCGCTGTCCATCACTGGCTCGTATTCTCCCTCCGGCGCCAAGATGCCATAGTCGGTGAACGACTTGAACGGGTGGAAGCAGAACACGAACACCAGGCTACCGCGCATGAATGCGAGCACCTGGTCATCGTCCTTGTCCCACAGCTTGCGCACAGGCAGTTTCTGGAATCCGCGCATGCCGCCGAGCAAATGTATTATGTCGGTGTCCCAATTGTTGAGAAACTGGTATTTCAGATCTTTTCTGTCCACCAAGTCCCACTGCCGGCGCGCATATTTATGGCTCCAGCCGTTTCCCTCACGGGGGAAGTCAATCCATTCGGGATGCCCCCACTCATTACCCATAAAATTGAGGTAGCCGCCATTGATAGTGGCCGCCGTGACCAAACGTATCATTTTATGCAAAGCCATACCGCGGTCCACCACTAAATTATGGTCGTCCACCATCATGTGCCAGTACATATCCTTGTCGATCAAGCGGAAAATGATGGTCTTGTCGCCCACAAGAGCCTGATCGTGGCTTTCGGCATAACTGATTGTTTTTTCATCGGCACGGCGGTTGGTGAGTTCCCAAAAGATAGAGCTGGGCTTCCAGTCCTCATCCTTCTTCTCCTTGATGGTCTTTATCCAGTAGTCGGGGATGCCCATGGCCATACGGTAGTCGAAGCCCATGCCGCCGTCCTTAAACGGACGCGCCAGCCCGGGCATACCGCTCATTTCCTCTGCAATGGTGATGGCGTGAGGGTTCACCTCGTGAATCAGCACGTTGGCAAGGGTGAGGTAGGTGATGGCGTTGGTGTCCTGCGCCCCGTCGTAATAGTCGTCGTAGCTGCCAAACGCCTGTCCAAGTCCATGGCTGTAATAGAGCATCGAGGTGACGCCATCGAAGCGGAAACCGTCGAACCCATATTCCTCCAGCCAGAATTTGCAGTTGCTCAGCAGGAAATTAATCACGGCATTCTTGCCGTAGTCGAAGCACAGCGAGTCCCAGGCGGGATGCTCGCGGCGGGCGCCGGCGTAAAAGTACTGATCGTAGCTGCCATCGAAGCGCCCAAGCCCCTCCACCTCGTTTTTCACGGCATGGGAGTGCACGATATCCATAATCACCGCCACACCACAGGCATGGGCCTCATCAATCAGGCGCTTGAGCGCTTCCGGTGTGCCAAAGCGACTCGAGGCAGCGTAAAAGCTCGACACATGGTAGCCAAACGACCCATAGTAGGGATGCTCCTGAATGGCCATGATCTGAATGGCGTTGTAGCCGAGGCGCACGATGCGTGGCAGTACCTCGGTGCGGAACTCATCGTAGGTGCCCACGCCCTCCTTGTTCTGCGCCATGCCTATATGGCACTCATAGATGAGCAGCGGATTCACATTGGGCACGAAATCCTTCACTTTGAGCTCATACGGCAGCTCCGGGCTCCACACCTGTGCGGAAAATATCTTGGTGACCTCGTCCTGCACCACACGGGTGGCATATGCTGGAATGCGCTCTCCCCAGCCGCCGTCCCAGTGCACGTGCAGCTTATAGAGGTCGGCATGGCGCATGGCGCGCTCTGGCAGGTGAATTTCCCAGTCGCCATTGCCCACAGGCTTCATGCGGTAAGGCTCGCACTCCTTCCAATCGTTGAACGGCCCCACTATATAGATGTCGGTGGCATTGGGCGCCCACTCACGGAAGGTCCAGCCGCCATCGGTGTGATGCAGGCCGTAATAGTTGTAGGCATTGGCAAAATCGCTGAGCCGTCCTTTGCCGGCAAGCTCCTTTATCTTTTTCAAAGCGTCGGCGTGCCGTCCCTCAATGGCTGGCGCATACGGCTTCAGCCAAGGGTCGTCGCTGATAATACGGAGTGACTTTTTCATAATCCGAACAATATTTTACTGCTGCACAAACAATGCAGAACGTGGGTAGAGATATATGGCAAAGATACAGCAAATTTCGCAAACAATGATAGCGCCGGTTGGCATTATTTTTGCTATCTTTGTGCAAGACCTAAATTTTTAGCATTATGAAAATTGGAATCATTGGAGCAGGAAACATGGGGGGATCCATGGCGCGCGGACTGGCTGCCGACCCCTCTTTCCCTACGGCAGACATCACCGTGTGCTCTCCTAACCGACACGGCGAGCTCGACGCCCTAAAAGCCGACTTCCCCGACATCAATGTGAGCACCGACAATGAGCAGGCCATCACAGGCACCGACATCATCATCCTTGCCGTGAAGCCTTGGCTGGTGTACGACGTGATGGACCCGCTGTCGCAAAAGATACAATGGGAGCGGCAGATGCTGGTGTCGGTGGCAGCAGGAATCACGCTGTCGCAACTCGAAAACCTCTCGCTCTGCACGCCGCCAGCCGTGTTCCGCGTAATGCCCAACACCGCTATCGCGCTGCGTAAGAGTATGACTTTCATCTGCTCATTCGGCGCCACGGGCGACCAAGTGAAGGCGGTGAGCGACCTGTTTGCGCGCCTGGGCGCAGTAATGGTGATAGAGGAGAAGCAGATGCCAGCGTGCATGGCACTGGCCTCATGCGGCATTGCCTACGCCATGCGCTATGTGAGGGCGGCAAGCGAAGGAGGCGTGGAACTGGGCATGAAGGCCGACCTCGCCAAAGACATCGTGCTGCAAACCATGCAGGGCGCGGCGGCACTTCTCCAGGCTTCGGGCAATCACCCCGAAGCCGAAATCGACAAGGTGACCACTCCTGGCGGTGTCACCATTAAAGGGCTTAACGCTATGGAAGCCAACGGATTCACCACAAGCGTGATAGAAGGGCTAAAGGCTTCCGCCAAATAGCACATACACACTCATGCTCACCACTTCAAAGCAAAAACACCTTAACAATAATAACACAAGAATATTATGTCAGTCAACAAAGTAATCCTGATTGGAAACGTGGGCAAAGACCCCGACATCCGCTACCCTCAACAAGGACAATGCATGGCATCGTTCCCGCTCGCCACGTCGGAGCGCTACAACACCGCCAGCGGCATAGCAGAGCGCACCGAATGGCACAACATTGTGATGTGGGGCAAAAATGCGGAAATTGCGGAAAAATATGTGCGTAAAGGCACCAAACTCTACATCGAGGGCAAGTTGCGCACTCGCCAATGGCAAGACCGCAACGCCATCAAGCGCTATGTGACAGAAGTGTATGCCGACACTTTCGAATTGCTCGGCAGCCGGCCACAGGCACAAGCGCCCGGACAAGCGCCAGCCAACCCTCAGGCAGCCAGCACTCCAGAAGAAAAGCCCCCGTTCTAAGCACAAATATATAGTGAGCAACAAAAAAAGAAGCCTTACGGACGCCGCCAATATGTGCATAGTCCGTGGGGCTTCTTTCTATGTGTGACAGCACGCCTGAACTCAAAGCTGTGTCCACAAGAAAAAGAAAAGCTGCTCTCCACCCTCGGCGGAAAACAGCTTCAATCTCTTTTGCTTATCGCTAAGATTACTTCTGAGCAGCAGCGCTATCAGCAGCAACTGGAGCAGCAGCGCTATCAGTAGCAGCGCTATCAGTAGCTACAGAATCAGAATCAGCAGCTACAGCAGCTACAGAATCAGAATCAGCAGCAGATGCAGAACCAGCACCCTTGTTGCAAGAGAAGAAAGATACACTAGCGATAACAGCAAGTAATAAAACTAACTTTTTCATTTTCGTAAAAATTTAAAATAATAAAACAATAATTTTCCTTTTCAGTTTAAAATCGGTGCAAATTTAAGACAAAAAACTCAATTGCAAACATTTTTTTATTTTTTTTTTCGTCTGAGCTACCGAAAGCAGCATTTATTTTTGCAGAAATTCACAATTAAAACCACCTATCACATTATCAATCAATAGATTGATTAAGGATTTTTTGGTTTAATCGCCAATTGTTAAATTTTGTGAACAAATAAATTTATTCATATTTGTCACCCACTTGCACAGAAAGCACGCCACCAGCGCGTTAATGGCTGTACAAGAAGCGTTTAATACTTCGCTTAGGGGTTTTCTCAAATTCGTTGGCAATCAGTTCGATTCTGGTGATTCGCTCGTATGGTGCCACCAGTTTATTAAGCTCGGTGCGAATCTCCTCCATCTTCTCTGGAAGCTGGTCTCGGGTCACGCCCATGGCGTCCATCGTGTCGTAGTCGGGGTAAACGAGCCCCACCAGCTTCCCCTCGCGCTCCACCACAAGGCTCTCATTCACAAAAATCATGTTGTTGAGCTTAGCCTCGATTTCCTCTGGGTAGATGTTCTGCCCGTTGGCGCCGAGCAGCATGGTCTTCAGGCGGCCACGGATAAACACCGTGCCATCGGCGCTGAGCGTACCCATATCGCCCGTGTGGAGCCAGCCGTCGTCGTGCAGCACCTTGTCGGTGGCCTCATTGTTATGATAGTAGCCCTGCATCACGTTCTCGCCACGCACGCAAATCTCGCCGGGAATGTTCTCCGGGTCTTCGCTCTCAATCTTGCACTCCATAATACCCGGCAGCACACGGCCTGCGCTGTGGGGCACGAACTCACGCCAAGGCGTGTGGCTCACCAGCGGAGCGCACTCGGTCATGCCATAGCCCACTGTGAACGGGAAGCGTATTTTGTAGAGAAACTCCTCCACCTCGGCGTTGAATGGCGCGCCGCCCACAATCACCTCCTCAAAGCATCCGCCAAAGGCCTCCACCAGTTTTTTCCGAATCTGGTCGTAGATTTTCTCATTGAGGTAAGGAACAGCAAGCGCCCAGCGGAGCATACCCTTGCTAATCATCGGCACGATCATCTTAGAATAGATTTTCTCAAGCACGAGAGGCACCAAAATCACAAGGTTGGGCTTCACCTCGCCCATAGCCTTCACAATCACCTTGGGCGAAGGAATGCGGCCAAGCAGGGTGATGTGGCCACCGATGGCGAGCGGAGCCAGCATGTCGAAGGCGCAGCCGTAGGCATGGGCCAACGGCAGGAACGACAGGTGGCGCGATCCACGGTAGCAAAGGCCGGAGTTGATGCCATACACCACATTGCCACAGATATTATTGCCCGTAATCATCACCCCCTTGCTGAAGCCAGTGGTGCCGGAAGTGTAGTTAATGTCCATCAGGCGGTCGCCCGGCACTTCGGGGTACTTAATGTCGTCGCGTGTGAAGCCATTGGGATATGCCTCGGCAAATTTCTGGTCGAGGTGGGCCAACACATCTGCCACCACTTCACCCTCTTTCTGCTCATAGAGGCTGCGGTCGTCGAGCGAAAGCGCTGCACGCACCAGGCGCATATTCTCAAAGTCGAGGCTCTCCCAGTTGCTCTTGCTGGCGAACAGGAGTTTTGCCTCGCTATGGTTCACGATATGCTGGGCATCGTTGGGGTTGAAGTCTTGAAGAATGGGCACAATCACAGCGCCGTAGGTGATAGTGGCCAGGAATATGGTGACCCAAGTGGGATTGTTCTTACCGATAACCGCCACATGGTCGCCTTGCTGAATGCCTATTTCTTTATAAAAAAGGTGGATCTTGGCAATGTCGCGTGCAAAATCGGCATAAGATATGGTCACTTTAGTGTTATAGTCGGTCAAGCATGGGCTGTCCCAGTTTTCCTTGAAACTCTGCTCAAAAATCTTGACAGTATTTTCCTTCATCATAATCGTAGGTCGTTTATAATTATATAGAGAATGCAAAGTTACTCAAATATTTCCACTTTTTTGCACAACTGGATGGTGTTTTGTGCAATTTTAGCGGATACAGAGCGCTCCGTTGGCGTCAGAGCGCTGTGGGCGGCTCAGCGGGAATGTGCGTGCTGAGCACCCTCCACGCTTTAGGGTAAAGGTTATTGGCTCGATTACCAAGATTATTCACGAAGCCCACTGGATGGCCCTTATAAGTGAGTAGCACATAGCCCCTTGGTGCATCAGCCAGCACGATAGCCTCACCCCTCATATAAGCCATGGCGGTGGCGTAGTCCACCTCGCTGCAGGCAAACGCCTCGGCACAGAGGGCTGTGGAGAGCGCCAACGACTGACTTGGCACGCAATTTTTCCCTTTCACAGTCCCTACAGCCACGCCGGCGTGAAGCACATGCAAGCCGGCAAAGCGCGGCATCAGTGGCGCAATGTCGGCAGGCATGGCCGTCACCTCGCCATCAGCCGAGACACTGAAGGCATACTGTCCTGCATCAGCCAGCCACTTCTCCACTCCACGCGGCACTGGCACAGCTTTGGGCTTAGCTTTAGCACCTTTGATTTTCTTTTTCCGAGGCTCGGGGCTGCATTCATCGTCGGGCTTCCGAAGAACAGCCATAAACAGCCCCTCCCCTTTTGTGCGATGTGGCATAAAGCGATAGCAGTGGTAGGGACTATCGACAGCAAGGTGAATGTTCCAGTCAGGATCCACCGGCACCGCTACCGACTCTGCGCCATACTGTTCCACTATGCGCGCCACCATTTGCTCATTCTCTTCCCGATTATAGGTGCATGTGCTGTAAATAAGCAGTCCGCCAGGTCGAAGCGCACGCCAGATGTCATGAATAATGGTCTTTTGCAATGCGGCACACTGCTTCACCAAGGCGGGAGTCCACTGGCGGCGCGCCTCCTCGTCCTTACGCATCATTCCCTCTCCGCTGCACGGCACATCGGCGGCCACCACATCGAAGAAATGGGTGAGCTTGCCCAAGTCGCTTGGTGCATTGTTGGTGACGATGCAGCGCGCGCTCCCCCACTTCACCACGTTCTCACGGAGCACACGGGCGCGGGAGCCAACTATCTCATTGGCCACCACCACCGACTGGGCTGGGAGCGCCGAAATGGCGGTGGTGGTCTTTCCTCCTGGAGCGGCGCAGAGGTCGAGATAGCGTACCGGTTGCTTCACCAAGTGCTTAATCACATGATAAATAAACATCGACGACGCGTCCTGCACATAATACCGCCCCGTCTGGAAATCAACATCGAAGGTGAACGGCACACGCGCATCGAGATACCTGCCCATGGCGCACCATGGCACACGGCTGACCGGGGCTGTGGGCGGCGCTACGCCACGGCCATCGTTCACACGAATCGCCACCGATGGCTCGGAGGTGGTGATGGCAGCGAGGAGCGCATCCGCCTCATCGGGGAGAATGGCGCGAATCTGGGCTATGAAATCTGCAGGGAGTTGTAGCATAGGGCATATATTAAAAAACAGGCTGCGGCACAACCAAATGCGACACAGCCCATTAAACATGACAAAATTTAAATACCGAACATATTCGGAAAAAATCTGAGAGATTACTGATTAAAGAAGGGTGGCAGGATCAAGGTTCTTGCTCTCGATGTCCTTGAAATAGCGATAAGTGCCCACCTTCAGTTCCATAGTGGCATCCTCGTCGCACACAATCACAGCCTTGCGGTGCATTTGCAGCATGCTCAGCGTGCACATCTGCGACACTGCGCCTTCCACAGCATTGCGTAGGGCTGGAGCTTTCTTGTAGCCATTCACAATAATCATCACGCTCTTGGCAGCCATCACAGTGCCCACGCCCACTGTAAGCGCGGTTTTTGGCACTTTGTTCACATCGTTGTCGAAGAAACGGCTGTTGGCGATGATAGTGTCCTGAGTAAGGGTTTTCTGGCGAGTGAGCGAAACGAGCGAGCTGCCCGGCTCGTTGAAAGCGATGTGTCCATCAGGGCCTACACCGCCCATGAAAAGATCGATACCACCGGCTGCGGCGATGCGAGCCTCATACTCCTCACACTCTTTTTCAAGGTCGGCGGCATTGCCGTTGAGAATGTTCACATTCTCCTTCTTGATGTCAATGTGGCTGAAGAAGTTGTTCCACATGAAAGAATGGTAGCTTTCGGGGTGATCTTCTGGCAGACCCACATATTCGTCCATATTGAAAGTGACAACGTTCTGGAACGAAACCTTGCCAGCCTTGTTGAGCTCAATGAGTTTCTTGTACATACCCAGTGGAGAGCTGCCCGTGGGGCAACCAAGCACGAAAGGCTTTTCTGGAGTAGGGTTAGCGGCATTAATGCGAGAGGCAACATAGCGGGCTGCCCATTCCGACACTTTATCGTAGTCGGGTTCGATAATAAGTCTCATAATCGAAAGTTTATTTTGTTAGTTGGTATATATTTCTCCACAAAGTTAAGAAAAATATCCCAATAAGCTGTGCTAATTATATTTAAATGCAGAAAAGCGTTGAACACATCAATATGTCCAACGCTTTGTGTAGCGCATAGGGGAGTCGAACCCCTCTTGCAAGAATGAAAATCTTGAGTACTAGCCGATATACGAATGCGCCATAATAAAATGCGGCTCCGCCACAAGCTAAGCCACAAATGCAAATTGCACGCGTGTGCCCATTTTTTATTCAGCCGCGCCCAGCTTGTTCACATAAAGAGCGAGCTTTGACTTCAAGTTTGAAGACTTGTTCTTGCTGATTACGTTCTTGCGAGCCAACTTGTCGAGCATAGAAGACACCTTCTTGTAATCTTCAGCAGCCTTAGCCTTGTCGGTGGTGTTACGCAACTTGCGCACAGCGTTACGCATAGTTTTAGCATAGTAACGGTTACGGAGATTACGACTCTCAGTTTGGCGGATTCTCTTAATTGCTGATTTATGGTTTGCCATAATTATTTTAAATTCTTAAATTTCTTTGTGTTATTATTCGTAGCGCATAGGGGAGTCGAACCCCTCTTGCAAGAATGAAAATCTTGAGTACTAGCCGATATACGAATGCGCCATTTCAGCACTTTGGTGCTAAAGCGAGTGCAAAGTTATGAATGATTTTCCAATTGACAAAATTTTTGTGCCACAAAACGTGAAAAAACGTATTTTTTTGCCCTTTACCGCCTTTTGTTATACCCTATGTGCCACATTTTCACTAATTTCGCACCACAGCAAACAGAAAAGACCAGTGTATGTATGAATCCCTCAACGGCATTGTGCTGAACACCATCAAGTACAGCGACCGGCACAACATCACCCACATCTACACCGACCGGCACGGCCTGATGTCGTTCCTTGTGCCGCAGGGCAAAACCGCCGCGGCGCGAATGCGTGCAGCCATGTTCATGCCGCTGAGCCTGCTCTGCTTTGAGGCCCGCATCGTGCCGGGCAAAGATTTATACACTCTTCACGATGTGCAGCGCACCCACACGCCGGGATGGCTCTACGCCGACCCGGCAAAAAACGCCATTGCCATGTTCGTGAGCGAGCTGCTCTCCCACTCCATCCAGGAATGCGAGCAAAACGAGCCGCTCTACCGCTACATCGACACGTCGGTGCGCCTGCTCGACGCCATGACCGATGGCGTGGCCAACTTCCACATCTGCTTTCTCTATCACCTCGGCAGCTTTCTTGGCATTGAGCCCGACATCAGCAACTTCCACGACGGCTACTGGTTCGACATGGCTGAGGGCACTTTCCACTCGCGCCCGTCGGCAAGCGGGCACAATTTGCGTCCGGAGCAGGCGAAGGTGATTTACCTGCTTTCGCGAATGACGTTCAGCAACCTGCACATTTTCCGCTTCAACCGCGAGGAGCGTAACCAGATGCTCGACACCATCCTGGCATACTACCGCCTCCACAATTCCACCCTCGGCACGCTACGCTCGCCCGACATCCTCAAGCAACTGTTCATATAGCGGAGCTCTCCGCACAAAAGAGAGCGGGAAGAGCTACTTGCCATAAAGCTCTTCCCGCCGTCTTGTGATATGTTTGCGCGCAAGAGGCGCTCTGTGTCATTTAGCAAGAATTATATTAATGAGCATCGTCACATCGGTCACGTCCATCGCGCCGTCGGCGTTGATGTCGCCCACCGTCTCCGGCACATCGGCCGTTCCCAGAATGGCGTTGATAAGCATCGTCACGTCGGTCACGTCCACCACGCCGTCGGCATTGATGTCGCCCGTGTCGTCCACCTCCCTATAGTAGAGGAAGGTGATGTTGTCCACATAAGTCTTGGCGGTGGCGCTGCCGTTAACCTGTGTCACCCGGAAATAAGCCGGTGCGGAAAGCGACGGAATTTTAAACGTAGCCACCTGGTCGGTTTTCGCCGACACTACGGCAGAGGCTGGCGAGAGGTCCACCCATACGCTGTCGGCAGGAAGCATATACTGCATCGTGAATTTCGCTTCGGTGGAAGAGGGGTTGAAGAAGTGCACTGTGGCCAAGTAAGGGTTCACCGAGAGCGTCTGGGCAGTGGTGATGGCACTCGGCTTCTTCATCGCCACGGAATAAGTGCCGTCGCAAGCCGAAGCGCTGGCTGGCGCCGTAACATTGCACTTGTTGAAATTCCACGTGCAGAAGCGGCCTTTCACATTGCTTGCGCCAGAGGCGCTGGTGGTGCCCATCGTCTCAAAGTCTTCCACCAGACGCGCCGTCTCGCCCACCTTACTGGCCTTGAATGTGATCACGCCATTTGACTCAGTGATGCCGGTGATGCCGAATTCATTTCCTGTGCCATTCCATGTGAGCAGGCTTGGAGTGGTGCCGTTGTTGAGCGTTGTGACTTTGGCGGTGCCTGGGAAGGCGTCGGAAGGCTGTGCTCCGGAGGTGCTGCCACCTGCGCGCAGCAGCTCGTAATAATTGTGCGAGGGGTCGGCGTTCACCTTATTGCTGTTCCACACGCTCACATTGGTGGAGTCTACACGAAACACGAGCATGCCATGGCCAGGGAGCTGGCCGTCCCAGCCTGTCTGCTGGCGGTTCTCAAGCAGAAAGAACTCCTTTTCCACCGGAGTTTTAAGCATAAGGGCTTCATTGCTGTCCTGCAATGGGTTCAGCGAATAATTGCCGCTCTGGTCTATCACCTTAGGCACAAGAAAGCCTGAGGCGTAGCGCTCAAAAGCGGAATAGCCCACTGGCAGACGGCCATACTTCGAGTAGCTGCCGCCAGCCATCACGCTCCACCCACCAGGGTCGTGGCTCTGTCCGCCCTGCTCGTAGTCGGTGTCGTATTCATCAGGAAGGCCGAGCACATGGGAGAACTCGTGGCACACGGTGCCAATGCCGTCGATAATATTGCTACGTTGCGACTCCCATCCGTAAATTTCCACCGAGCTGGCATACACGCCCAAGCGCTTACCGTCGTAACGAGGCAAGTCGTAGTAGGCCAGCGACGACTTGTGTGGCCACAGGTAGCCATCGTTGTTGCCTGAATAGTTGGCGCCATAGCCTGCCACAATGAAGTACATCATATCCACATAGCCATCGCCATCAGCGTCGTATTTGCTGAAATCCACCGTGTCGTCAAGTTTTTCAATCGCCTTCACGAAAGCGAGCGGCGCATAGTTGGTGCTCTGCACGTCGGTGCACTTCATGTCGATGGTGACAGGCCCCACCACATCGAGCTGTGGAGCGAACTTGCCCATGCTGTTTTGGCGGAAATAGTCGCGCACACCGCCTATAAACAATGAGCCATAGGCATTTGGCGTGCCGTCCTCATTGGCGTAGCCGGCGTAGTTGTCGTCGTTGAACATGTGGTCGTAGAACTCGTTCATGTCGCTGCGCGAAAATTTCTTGTCGCTGAAATTGATAAGCACCACCAGTCCACGGAAGTTTTTGTAGAAGCTCTCACTTGCCTTGTGAGCCACTTGCCTGCGGGCCTTGCGCGCACCTTCGTTTTTCGCTTTTTCAAACAGCATTTTCCCGGTGGCTTCCAAGAAAGAGCGGTCGGAAGCTGTGCGCTTCACTTCATCGCGTGCAATGCGGGTGGTAGGTGTCAGGTGACCGTCTTTCATCTGGGCGTACACATAATAGCCGGCATCGTTCTTCACAATGGTGTAGCCATCGACGGTGGTAGTGAAGTGGTAATATTCGTCGCCATGCCCCTGGATCACCAAAGTGGTGCCGTCGGGCTGTGTCACGGTCACTGGATAGGGATAGGCTGGTACTGCCGAGGCACGAAACATAGCCATTAGGCAGAACAGCAGCAGCGCAATCTTTTTCATTAAATAATGTGGATAAGATAATTAAAAACTGTTATCGGGCACACAGCGCAATTACTGTGCCAAAATCATATTGATAAGGGCGGTGACGTCGCTCACGTTCACCACACCGTCGGCGTTCACATCACACACGCCAAGGCCATCGGCCGAGCCATCGAGAATGGCATTGATGAGGGCGGTGACGTCGCTCACGTTCACCACACCGTCGGCATTGATGTCGCCAGGAAGAGTGTCTTGCTTGCCTTTTGCGGTGTAGTAGATGGTGAAGTTGTCGAGGTAAGCCGCAGTGGTCTTGCTGCCCGAAACCATGCTCACGCGATACATCACCCCGTCCTTACGGGAGATGTTCACCGGCCAGTAGAGCGTGATGGTGGTGTTGCCCTTCACGGTTTGCGAAGTTTCGTTCTGGAAGCTCACAGCCTTCCATGAAGCGCCTTCGTCGGTGGAGCAAAGCAGACCTATTTTCAGGGCGGTGGTGCCAGGGTTGAACACCTTTACGCCCACTTGATAGGCGTCGTAGTAAGTAGCTGAGCTGGTGAACTGGCTCGGAAGTTTCATCTGCACAGAATGGGCGCCATCGGCTTTGGCCACAGAGCCTGGAGCCGCCACGTTGCACTTGGTGAACGTCCAGTTGGCGAATGTGCCTTCCACGTTTTTCGCTCCGCTGGTGGCAGTCACTGGCATAGTCTCAAAATCTTCCTCGTCCTTTGTGATGTTGCCGTCGGCACACACCTTAAATGATATCACACCGTCGGTTTCTGAAATCCCCGTGAGGTTCCAAGGATTTCTGGTTCCGTTATAGGTCTTCAGGCTGGCCTCGGTGTCGTTGGTGAGCATAGGAATGCCACGGGTGCCGGGGAATGGGTCGCTGGCGTTGCCCTCGCCGGAGAGCACCTGTCCGGCGCGCAGCACCTCATAATAGAGGCGGCTGGGATTGTTGTTCACCGAGTTGCCGCTCCACACGCTCGCATTCGACGAGTCCACACGGGCCACCATCAAGCCATGGCCGGGGAGGTAAGCGTCCCAGCGTGTCTGTTGACGGTTTTCGAGCAGGAAGAACTCCTTACTCAAAGGCGTCTTTATCATCATTGTCTCGTTACTGTCGCCCAGCGGGTTAAGTGAATAGTCGCCCGCTGCGTTAATCACCTTTGGGGTGGAGAAGCCCACTGCATAACGGTCGTAGGCTGAATAGCCCACCGGTGTGCGGCTATAATTGTTGTAGCTGCCACTGGCCATAATATCCCAGTCGCCTGGATGATGGGCCTCTCCGCCAGACCCCGCATAGTCGGTGTCGTAGAGGTCGGGCAAGCCGAGCACATGGGAGAACTCGTGACAAATGGTGCCAATACCGTCAAGTATGCCATTTTTCTCTGAATAATACTCGCAAGAGCAGGCGTAGGTGCGCCATCTGCCATAGTAAATGGACGACTTGTGGGGCCAGATATGGTCATCTGCCTCGCCGGTGTTCGCCCCCACGCCAGCAAATATCATGTAGAACATATCCACATAGCCATCGCCATCACAGTCGTAATTGGCTGTGTTCACACCATACGCTTCCACCGCCTGCTGAAGGGCATTACGCATAATCTGAGTTTGGGTTTTGGTTGAGTTCACAATGGAGTAAGGCACTGTGATTGGGCCCACGATATCGAAAGAGGGAACGAACTTACCGGCGCTGTTTTCCCTGTAGTAGTCGCGCACACTGCCGGTGAAACTGCCATAGCGGTTCTCCGAACCGTCTTCGTTCTTAAATCCTGTGTAGCCTTCCTTGTTCACCATATCGGTGTAGAACTGGTTGGCATCGGAGCGAGAGAACGAATAGTCCTGAAACTGCACCAGCAGAATCAGACCGCGGAACTTGCTGTAGTCGATCCGCGCCTTTGCCCCTGCGGCGTCGCGCTTCACCTTTGCGCGCTTGGCCACGGCCACCTCGGCCTGGTCGGTCATGCGCTTGGCCACTGTGCCCAGATAGAGTTTGTCGGCCTCAGTGCGCTCAGCCACATTGCGGGCCACCATGGCGGTAGGCGCTAACCTGCCTTCGGCACGTTGCGCATAGGTGAAGAAGCCCATCTCGTTCTTCACAATCGTATAGCCATCTTCTGTGGTGTAGAAGTGGTAAAACTCATCGCCATTCAGCCTCACGCTGAGCTCACGCCCGTCGGGCTGAGTCACCTTCACTGGATAAGGAGTCGCCGGCACTGCCAAAAGCTGCCCCATGGCCATCAGGCTCAGGGCCAATGCTAAAAAGTATTTTCTCATATTGTAAACAATTATAAATTTCTTGAGTAAAAAAGAGCCAAAACAAAACATTCAAGCCCCATATTATGCAAATTTCGACAAAATTTCCCGTCAAAGCAAGCATTTAAGCATTTTTATACTCCTCTGTCACTACTTTTATGACAAACTACGGAAATCATTTTCAACAATAAAAGATAATCCCAAAGTTACAGCAAAAATCAGCTTCGGGACAGGTGACAGATGTGATACTGTTCATCGGCAAGGCTGTGATGGATTTACAGGTAGGGGGTCATATAGAGCGGTAAGTAGGAGATTCCATCTTGCACTTTTAGGTCGGCATTATGCAGCACTGTGGGTGAGGTGATATGCTCGCCAAACTTTGCCACACATTTGTTAAGCGATGTGAGCGTGTATTTTTTTGTGGACTTCACTTCTATAGGAATGATGTTATGCCTCGACGTAACAGTGGACTTGGCTATCAAGAAGTCGATTTCCATCCGGTCGAGCGCATTGTCACGACTGGAATTACTGTAGAAATAGAGTTTGTGACCGCTGGCTTTAAGCATTTGGGCCACCACATTTTCCATAAGCATTCCCTCGTTCACTTCAAGCGACCCACGCAAAAGTGTCTTATAGAGTTCGGCTGGCGTTTTTCCTTTTTCGTCAAAGGCATGGCTCACGAGAAGCCCTGTGTCTGCCATATAACATTTGAGCGTGGTTCGCTCCATATTCATGCGCAAACCAATGTTCGGTGCCACGCAGCCATAGCAAATGTTAACAATCCGAGAGTCTGAAAGCCAAAAAAAGGCATTGTCATAGTCACGGTATGAAGAACCAGGCTTGATGACTGAAGGCGTGAACTTTTTTTCTCCACGCTGAAGCATAGCAGGAATTTCATCAAAAATGCTTTTAGCCTTCATCTCGCTGCCTGTGGCATATTTTGCAATGTCGCTACGATAAAGCTGGAGAATGGCACGTTTCACTGCATCAGTCTTGTCGTAGTCTTTCGTTTCCACATATTTGAGAATGGCTTGTGGCATACCGCCCACTATCATATAGTCGCGGAAAAGATTCATCGCCTTGCGATGCAACCCTCCCATCGCTATTTTCTTGTCGAAACATTCTTTAATGTGCTCAAGCAGCAAGTCCTCATCCATCGCCCACAGAAATTCCTCAAAATCCATAGGATTCATTTCTATAGCAATTTCTTCTGAGGGGATAGTGATGTCTTTTACATTTTTTTTGATGCTCACCAGTGAGCCGGTCTCTATATAGTCGAATCGGCCATCTGCCACGAGGTATTTAATTGCAGCTCGTGCACGAGGTCACGCCTGAACCTCATCGAAAATGACACACGACTCGTGGGGCGTTAGTTTCACTCCGTATTCAATCTGCAAGTTTTTAAGTAGCGTATCAATGTCGCTAAGACATTCATCAAACCACCCTTTCACCACAGAGGAGGCCTGATTGAAATCTATCAAAAGATACGATTTGTATTCTCTTTTGGCGAAGGTTTCTACTATGAAACTTTTGCCAATTCTTCTTGCGCCTTCCACGAGCAATGCATATCCTTCATTATTTCGCTTCCAGTCAGCAAGTTGGTCGTAGATTTTACGCTTAAAGATTTTCATTTTTACAGCTTTTCAAGAGTTTTTCTAACACAAATTTACAACTTTTCAAGAGATTTTCAAGCGCATTTTTACAACTTTTCAAGAGTTTTATACTTGCGTTCTTACAACTTTTCATGATTTTCTTGACTCTTGCCGGGGTGGGAAGATGGACGATGGCCGTGGCAGCAGTCCTTACGGTGCTCAGATTTCATACGCTGCACTTGGCAAGATCCGGAGTGGTCGCAGCAGGAGCATGAGCCCTTGCCAGATTTCTGGTTTCTCCACACACGCCGCACCGTTAAGCCCACCGCCAACAGCACAATGGCCAATAATATCCAACTCTGTATGTTCATTTTCCGATGCTTTAATCACACGCTGTTACAAAAATAGGCCAAGCACTATTTTCACCGCAAATGCCACTACCCACGCCACTGCACACTGCCATATCACCATGGCCAGGGCGTGACGGCCTCCAAGTTCCTGCCTGACGGTGGCCACGGTGGCCACACACGGGGTGTAGAGTAGGCAGAACACGAGCAGGGCGTAAGCCGAAACGGTGCCTAAAATGGCAGTGATCGACGTGCCTGTGCCAAACAGCACGGTGAGGGTCGACACCACGCTCTCCTTGGCCATAAAGCCTGAAATCAGCGCAGTGGTGATGCGCCAGTCGGCAAAGCCAAGCGGCGCAAAGATTGGACTTATCACGCTCGCCAGATTTGCCAAAATACTCTGCTGCGGATCGGCCACCAGCGAGAGATGGAAGTCGAACGACTGTAAGAACCACACCACAATGGTGGCGATGAATATCACGGAAAAAGCCCTCTGCATAAAGTCTTTACCCTTGTCCCAAATCAGCCGGAGCACGCTCATGGCTGTGGGGATACGGTAGTTTGGAAGCTCCATGACGAATGGCACCGGCTCGCCCTTATATATTGTGCTCTTGAGCACTAATGCCACGATAATGGCCATGAGTATGCCCAAAAGATAGAGTGAAATCATCACAAGAGCGCCATTATGGGGAAAGAAAAGCTGGGTGAAGAATGCATAGATGGGGAGCTTTGCCGTGCAGCTCATAAATGGGGTGAGCATCACCGTGAGCTGCCGGTCGCGGGCCGACGGAAGAGTACGGCTCGCCATCACACTTGGCACCGAGCAGCCAAAGCCTATGAGCAGCGGCACTATTGAGCGGCCAGAAAGGCCGATGCGGCGGAGCAGCTTGTCGGTGACAAAGGCTATTCGCGCCATGTAGCCGCTATCCTCCAAGATGGAGAGGAAGAAAAACAGCGTGAGAATGATAGGAATAAAGCTCACCACAGCGCCCACACCGCTAAACACACCGCCAATTATCAGTCCGTGCACCACATCGCTAATGTTCCACGACTGGAGCAGAACATCTGCCTGCTCGGTGACCCACTGAATGCCCTCGTCGAGCCACCCTTGCAGAGTGCCGCCTATCACATCGAATGTGAGCCAGAAAATAAGGCACATGAACAGGATAAAAGCGGGTATAGCTGTCCAGCGCCCCGTGAGCACGCTGTCGATTTTTCGGCTTCGCTTATGCTCAATGCTATCGACAGGCTTCACCACTGAGCGCGCGCACACACGCATAATGTAAGAATAGCGCATGTCGGCTATTGCGGCGGCGGGATCAAGTCCTCGCTCTGCCTCAAGCTGCTTGAGGATATGGCCGATGGTGTCGAGCTCGTTGTCGGTCAGATGCAGAGCCTCTATCACCCTTGCATCGCCTTCCACCACCTTGCTCGCGGCAAAGCGGAGCGGAATGCCCGCCTCGGCTGCGTGATCTTCAATGAGATGTATCACCGCGTGAATGCAGCGGTGCACCGCTCCGCCATGCTCCGACGGGCTACAGAAATCTTCTCGACGAGGCCCCTCCTGATAGCGCGCCACATGAAGTGCGTGCTCCACCAGTTCCTCCACACCCTCGTTCTTCACCGCCGAAATAGGCACAACCGGAATGCCCAAACTCGTTTCAAGCTCGTTGATGTCGACGGTGCCACCGTTGTTGCGCACCTCGTCCATCATATTCACGGCCAGCACCATCGGCACACCTAATTCCATCAGCTGCATAGTGAGGTAGAGGTTTCGCTCAATGTTGGTGGCGTCCACAATATTGATAATTCCCTGTGGCTTGGCATTGAAAATGAACTGGCGCGACACGATTTCCTCGCTGGTGTAAGGCGAGAGTGAATATATGCCGGGCAAATCCACCACCTTTGCATCGGGGTGGCCTTTGATGGTGCCCGACTTCTGGTCCACGGTCACACCGGGGAAATTCCCAACGTGCTGATTGGCGCCAGTAAGGGCATTGAAAAGGGTGGTTTTGCCACAGTTTTGATTGCCCACAAGCGCAAACGTGATAGTGCCCTCTAAAGGCTGCGCACCGTCGTCTTCCGGCTGGTGATAGCGCCCCTCCTCGCCAAGCCCTGGATGCTCAATATTGGCGACCGGGGCTTCGTCATGCTGACGGGAAACTCCTGCGAGGCATTTGTCGCAGAGCTTTATGCCGATTTTTGCGGCATCGCCCTTGCGTAGCGTTAGCTCGTAGCCATGTATCAGGAGCTGCATAGGGTCGCCCATCGGGGCAAATTTCACAAGGGTCACTTCACTGCCAGGAATCACGCCCATGTCAAGGAAGTGCTGGCGCAAAGCGCCCTCTCCGCCCACCTTGACGATGGTTGCCGACTGGCCAATTTTCAATTCATCTAACGTCATATATAGTTATATAAGCAAAATAGATATTGTATTACATAGGCCTCCGTATTACTTAGGACTACGCCAAGAGGTGCACACTTCAAGTGGAATGTGCGCGTTATTCCCACGCAGAAAAGAGCCTATTTACCAAATTGCAAAATAACAACATTTTTCTGGTTTATTCAATACCAACATTTAGTAATTAATGCGGATGGCGCTCCTTATTAATGATTACTCAATTATTGATTACTCACCACCACTTTCATGCAAATATAGTTATGGGCTAAAGCGATGGTTGCGAATGAAAAGAAAATCGGTCGCACCCTTTAAGATGCAACCGATTTCCAGATTTATATTGAAGTCGTTTTATTATTTACTTCCTGTATTGGCTTCCTATGTTGGGATTAAGCCTTTTTCTCACTGCGCTTGATCAGGGAGTAAGCGGTAGGAGCAGCCACGAAGAGTGATGCACATGTACCGAAGATTACACCGAGAATCATTGCGAAGTTGAATGCGCGAATCGACTCACCACCCAGGAGGAAGATCACCACAAGCACAAGCAGTGTACTGAGTGAGGTCATCATCGTACGGCTCAATGTGCTGTTCAGCGCATTGTTGAACGTAGTCTTCAAGTCTTGCTTCGGGAAGAGCTTGCGGTATTCACGCACACGGTCGAACACCACCACGGTATCATTAATCTGATAACCAATCACTGTAAGGATTGCCGCAATGAATGTCTGATCCACTTCCATAGAGAATGGGAGCAGGCCGTGGAGCGTGAAGAAGCCAATCACCACAAATGAGGTGAGCGCCACTGCTGCCACTGCACCTAATGAGAATGCCAGGTTGCGGAAACGTAACAAGATGTAGAGTGCCATTGCCACAAGTGACCAGAACACTGCCCAGATTGCTTCACGGGTCATATCATCTGCGATGGAAGGACCCACAGCATCAACCGATACAATACCGAGCTTGCTGGCGTCGCCTTCAGTACCGGTGTTGTTGCTGAATTGCTTCAGTGTCAAGGTGCCCAAATATGGCTTGAGAGCCTTGAAGAGCTTGCCTTGAATTTCATTGTCCACCTCAGCGTTGTTCTCCTTCACCTTATAGTTCGTAGATACACGCACTGTCTGGTCATTATCGATTGTGATGACAGATGAAGTCACATCTCCGCCAAATTCAGCCTTCACAGCCTGGTCGAGCACATTGGCATCAACCGACTTTTCAAACTTAACGATATAGTTGCGGCCACCGGAGAAGTCGATACCGAGGTTCAATGGGCGGATAAAGAACATAGCGACGATGCACACGGCCACCACGAGCACCACCACAGAAGTCTTGCCGCGCTTGCTCACAAAGTCGAACTTCGAGTTCTGCATCACATTCTTCATATAGCTTGTGGTGAACGTCATGGTGCCGAATCCGAAACGGTTCTTGTTCAAGAAGTTTTCAAGCACAAGGCGAGTCACAAACACTGCGGTGAAGAACGAGCAGCAAATACCCACAATCAGGGTGATGGCGAAGCCATGTACAGGACCTGTACATTCAGCAGCCAGAATGGCGCCTGTGATGATAGAAGTGAGGTTACCGTCGAAGATTGCAGAGAATGCGTTCTTGTAGCCATCAGCCACAGCGGCTTTCAGGTTCTTGCCATTGCGGAGCTCTTCCTTGCAGCGTTCAAAGATAAGCACGTTGGCATCCACTGCCATACCGAGGGTGAGCACGATACCTGCGATACCTGGAAGGGTGAGCACGGTCTGGAACGACGCAAGCACGCCGATGATGAAGAAGAGGTTGAGAATCAAGCCGAGGTTGGCAATGTTACCAGCCTTCACGCCATAAACCATCATCATCATAATCATCAGCAGCACGAGAGCCACAACGAATGATATCACACCGCTCTTGATTGAAGCCTCACCAAGTGAAGGACCAATCACACGCTCACTGATGATGTTTGGACGAGCCACCATCTTACCAGACTTCAGCACGTTGGCCAAGTCGGTAGCCTCCTCCACAGAGAAGTTGCCGGTGATTTCTGTGTCGCCACCATCAATCTGCTGGTTCACGTTAGGATAAGAGTAAACTACATCATCGAGCACAACTGCCACCTGGCGGCCAATGTTGGCACCGGTGAGGCGTGACCACTGGCGAGATCCCTCGTCGTTCATCTTCATGGTCACCACCTGACCCTTGAGTTGCTCAAAGCGAGTTTCGGCGTCAACCACCACATCGCCAGTCATTGAAGGACGGCCGTTCACGGTCTTCAAGGCAATGAGAGCCACATAACCGTTGTCTTGCGCCTTCACATCCCAGCAGAGCTTGAGGTCGTTGCGAATAACGCCATAGTTCTTGATAGCCTCGTCAATAGCGGCTTTGTCTTTCTCCTTAGCATAGCCCACTACGCAGCCATTGCCCACAATCTGGAGGGCCTTGGTGATGTCGAAGTCGGCATCGGCCTTCTTTTTCTGTGCCACCTTAGGCTCAGCCTCTTTCTTAGCAGAGTCGGCCTTTGCCACGGTAGAGTCGGCAGCGGCATTTGCGTTTTCCGCCTTCTTTCCAGAAGCGGCTGCCATGAAGCGCTGGAAGTCGTTGGCTATTTCGCTGTATTTATAGGTCTGATAGAATTCGAGGTTTGCGGTCTGCTGGAGCATCTTCTTCACACGCTCGCGGTCCTTCACGCCTGGAAGCTCCACGAGAATGCGGTTGCCGCCCGACAGCTCCTGGAAGTTAGGCTGAGTGATACCCATTTTCTCAATACGGGTGGTGAGCACGTTGAGAGTGTTCTTCACCTGGGCCTTCACCTCCTCCTTGAGCACAGTTTCCACTTCGTTGTCGGTCATGTTAGGATTTTCCTTGATTTTAGCCACCTTTTCGCCGAAAATCGACTGCCAGTTGCTTCCTCCATTTTCCTTGAACGTCTTGCAGAACTCGTGCACAGGGTCGCTGCTGCCTTTTGATGCCTCAATAGCCTTTTTAAACTTTTCAGTTTCGTTCTTGTCTGACAATTCTACAAGAATGTCGGGAACTGAGAGCTCAAGGGTGGCAGTCATACCACCTTTCAAGTCAAGGCCGAGGCCGAGTTGCTTTTCGCGAACGTCCTGCAAGGTGTAGTAGCCCAGCCAAACCTTCTCCTTCGAGAGAGAATCGATATAACCGTTGTAGGCATCGTTGTACTTCTTGTCGCTGTGGTCAACCTTGCCAGCCACCTTCACGGCCGCTGCCACGGCTTCGTCTTCGTAGTGGTTTGCCACGAAGGTGAACGACATGTAGAACAAGCAAATCAATACCAAGAAACCGGTTATAAGCTTAATAAAACCTTTAGTTTGCATGTGTAAAATTTGTTTTTATTTTATTTGTTGTTTTATTTACACCAAAAAACGCTCCCTTCCGAAAAAAGAGAGTTTACAGACTGCAAATATACAACAAAAACTTGAAGTTGAAAACAAAATCACTGGCTAAAAGCAATTTTCACGCCATTTCACGTCCCATAAGAGTCTTTCTTCCTCATTACCACGCTCCTTACACTACACCTAACCATGATGCCGAGAGCCACCGCTCGCCACCCGCGGAAAAGCGACGGAGCATTTTGCAAAAGTGACTGAAAAACGCTAACTTTGTTATCACTTCTGAACAACCCAACAACTACGACTATGGACAAGACAATGAAAATCGTGGTGCTTGACGGCTTTGCTGGCAATCCCGGCGACTTGAGCTGGGGGCCGCTTGAGGCCTTAGGCCACTGCACGGTGTACGACCGAACGGCGCCCTCACAAGTGGTGGAGAGGGCTGCCGACGCACAAATTTTGCTCACCAACAAGGTGGAGATCGACCGCGCCACCATTGAGGCGCTCCCCCACCTTAAATATATTGGTGTGATAGCCACTGGCTACAACATCATCGACATCGGCGCAGCCCGCGAGCATGGCGTGGTGGTGACCAACGTGCCTGCCTACAGCACCCGGTCGGTGGCACAGATTGTGTTCGCCCACCTGCTCGACATCACCAACAGCGTGCAGCACTACACCCGTGAGGCGCACGGTGGCGTGTGGAGCAAATGCAAGGATTTCACTTACATCAATACGCCCGTGGTAGAGCTCGACGGCAAGGTGATGGGCATCGTGGGGCTGGGCCACATTGGCATGGCGGTGGCACAGATAGCCATAGCGTTTGGCATGAAAGTGATAGCCTACACGTCAAAGCCACAAGAATCGCTTCCGCAAGGCATCTTAAAGGCCGATATGGACACACTGTTCAGCAGCAGTGATGTGCTCACACTCCACTGTCCGCTCAACGCCAGCACAAAAGGGCTGGTGAACGCCAAGCGGCTCGCTCAAATGAAGAATGGATCCATCCTCATCAACACAGCCCGCGGCCCCCTCGTGGATGAGGATGCCCTTGCCGAAGCCTTGGCAAGCGGCCACCTTATGGGTGCAGGGGTGGACGTGCTCTCGCAGGAGCCGCCATTGCCCACCAATCCGCTGCTGGCGCAGCCCACCTGCCACTTCACTCCGCACATTGGCTGGGCAAGCGAAGAGGCACGCGGGCGCTTGATGAAAATTCTTGTGGACAATGTGAAGGCGTTCATCGAGGGCACGCCTCAAAATGTGGTGTCGTAGAGAGAATGGTCACTTTTTTGGAGGAGCAGTGAAATAGAGCCTCATCTGCTCCTTCACCTTTGGTGCCAGAGCTATGAGGGTGGACATGGTGCAAACCGCCATACCGGCAAATGCCAAGTCCATGATGGCCACCATGAGAGTGAGTTTGATGACGGCAGCCACCACTATCATCACTAAGTAGTAATAGCTATAGTATTTCACGTTTTTGGCCCCAAACAAGAAGTTGGTGCACTTCATGCCATAGTAGCTGTAGCTGAACATAGTGCTGAAGGCGAAGAAAAACACAATCACCATAAGCAGATACTGCCCGCCATACGGCAAGAGCATATCGAAAGCGCCGAGCGCATTCCTAAGGCCCGCATCGTCGGCGAGTGCGAAACCCGACTGGCTCGCCATAATGATGGGAATAGAGGTGAGCGTGCACACGATGCCGGAGTCGATAAGCGGACCGAGCATGGCTATCAAACCCTCGCGAATGGGCTGGTTGTTTTTCGATGCGCCGTGCATCATTGAGGCTGTACCCACACCGGCCTCATTGACAAATGCCGCGCGTTTTGCGCCCGTGAGCGCCACAAACACAAATGCGCCAAAGCCTGCCCTGAAATTGAAAGCGCCATCGAATATTGCCTTAAACACATCGGGCACAAGGCGGTAGTTCAGAAGCACCACCGCAAGCACCATCAGAAAATAGAACAGCACCATCACCGGCACAATGCGTGAGGCGGTCTTGGCGATGCGCTTGATGCCTCCCAATATCACAAACGCCACCACCACGGCCATCACCACGCCTATCACAAACTTGGTGGCAAACGTAGACTCCATGCCCGAAACGGTGATAATGGACTCCGTTAGCTGGTTGGCCTGCATGAAGCAGAGGGTGCCCACCATGCCAAACACGGTGAACGCTATGGCAAGTGGCCGCCACTTTCTGCCCAATCCTTGAGTAATCATATACATGGTGCCGCCTTGCGTTTCGCCTGCGCTATCCTTGCCTCTATACATAATGGCGAGCGAGCCTTCAAAGAACTTGGTGGTCATGCCAACAAGGGCACTCACCCACATCCAGAACACCACGCCAGGACCACCTATGGCCACGGCGATAGCCACACCGGCAATGTTGCCCATGCCCACCGTGGCGGCTATGGCGCTCATCAGTGCCTGAAGCGAGCTAATCTGCCCTTCCTGTTTTCCCCCATCAGAGGCCTGCTTCTTTCGCAGCTCGCGTAGTGCCCAAGGAAAACGACGGATAGACACCGCCCCTGAATAGAAAAACAGAAACAGTCCCCCCCCGATAAGGAGAAGAAACTCAGGCACACCACACACGAAATCGCTCGTGTCAATAATCGCCTGGCTGATTGTGCTGAAAATATCGCTCATTGCTACTTTATTGGTAAATACAATTTACTTTTGGTTAGATACTTATCATTTTGGTTTTGGGGTGCAAAGTTAAGAATTTTTTCCCTACTCCCGAACAAATTCCCCTTTTTTTTGAAAACGCAACACCTGCGACAAGGCTGGAAGCGAGGGTGCAATGCCTCTTCGACTGGCAAAAAATAACCGGGACATTATCCACCAGCGTCGGCAAACCTTAAAAAGCGTTACTTTTTGCAGTCATTAATTCACATTATAACAAAAGTTAACGAATTAAGCGAATTTTACCATTTTATTGGTGCTTTTGGACACAAAATCGGATTTTTTATTGTACTTTTGCAACCGCAATCCAAAAAAAATAACACAAATATTACGAAATGAAGAAAATTAATTTAGTTGGGTTGGGCGCGCTTATCGCCCTCTCAGCACAAGCTGGAGGCCTGCTCACCAACACCAACCAAAACGTGGCGTTCAACCGCATGATGAGCCGTGAGGCAAGTATCGGCATCGACGGCGTTTACAGCAATCCCGCAGGTGTGGCATTCCTTCCAAAGGGTGCACACCTCTCCATTAATTTCCAATCGGCTATCCAAACCCGCACTATCAAAAACGAGTACGCTCTTTTTGCCTACAATGCCAACGACCCTTCCACCGACCGTAAATTCAAGGGTAAGGCCTATGCGCCCGTCATTCCTTCGGTGCAGTTTGCCTACAACTTCAAAAATTGGTCGCTCCAAGCCAACCTCGCCCTCAGTGGCGGCGGTGGCAAATGCGAGTTCGACGGTGGCCTGGGCTCTTTTGAGCGCATCGTTGCCAACACCGCCATCGGCGTGACCCAACTGGCATCGGGCATCGACGCGGCAAGCCAGCAAATGGCGGCTCTGGGCATCACAAACCCCGGACTGAGTAAGGTGTTTAAAAGCCCTGCCTACTCTTACGACAGCTATATGCGAGGCAGCCAATACTTCTGGGGACTGTCGCTCGCAGCCGCCTACAAGCTGAACGACAATCTGGCCGTGGCTGCCGGCGTGCGCGGCGTGTGGGCACAAGCCAGCTACTACGGCTATGTGAAAGATATCACCGTGAGCGGTGTGCCACTGAGCATGATGGTGGATAAAAGCAAGCCCGGATCTGCCAACATCGAGCTCAACTGCGACCAGAACGGGATTGGCTTCACGCCATACATCGGCATCGACTTCAAAACAGGCATCTTCAACTTCGCCGCAAAATATGAGTTCAAAACCCGCCTTCGCATGAAAAACAAGTCGGTGAACCTGCAGCCCAGTATCGGCAACTTGCCTGAAGTGCTGGCCGTGGACTACGGTGTGGAACTGCTCGACCCGAATTTGGCAGAAAAATTCGCCGGCACTCCCTATCAGGCCACTGTGGTGAATGCACAGCAGGCGCTCACAGCCAAGATGCAAGCCTTCGGAAAGACTTTCGACGAGAGTCTCGAGAGCGCCATAGGCGAATACGAAGACGGCACAAAAATTGCCAGCGACATTCCCGCCTACCTTGCTCTCGGCGCCGGCGTAAAAGCCACCGACAGACTGAAAGTGAACGTGGGCTTCCATTACTTCTTCGACAAGCAAGCCACAGGCTACCGCCACCACGAGAAGCTGCTTAAACGCGGCACCATCGAATACAACGCCGGTGTGGAATACGACGCCAGCAAGGCGGTGACCCTCAGCGCAGGATGGCAAAACACCAACTACGGCATCACCGACGCGTATATGGACGACAAGTCGTTTGTGGCAAGCAGCAACTCTATCGGCCTCGGTGCCTGCATTCACGCAAGCAAGAAAGTGGACGTGAACGTGGCATACTTCACCACCCTCTACGGACACAAGAAGGTGGCCGAAACAGATGCCAACACCAATATGGAATACAAAAGCGACTTCACACGCACCAACCACGTGTTTGGCGTGGGCGTTGACTTCCATTTCTAATCATTCGGCTTTACAGCAAGCAAAAGACTTATTCATACATATCTATTTTTCCTAATTTATAACGGGGCGCACGCTGCGAAGCGAGTGCCCCGTTTTGCCTCCTCACCTCCCCCACTTCCGCCACACGGCTCTTGGCTGTAAAAGGCACAAACAAAATGGAAGGAATGGGGGGGGGATTCTTCGCAGACGAAAAACGCTAACAAGGTGGCGTGCACGATGTTAGCATTTATTCAAGTACCCCCGCAGGGAATCGAACCCTGATTTAAGGTTTAGGAAACCTTCGTTCTATCCGTTGAACTACGGAGGCGTCTTCTCTGAAATTCACTGCAAAGATAACGCAAAACTTTGATTTAGGCAAAATCCCTACGCCGCCCTTTACAAAGAAAAAGCCTGTCAATCTCGGTTCAGTATGACTGACAGGCTTTTCTGTATATGTTTGAGACAGGGGACTGCGCTCGCTAATTAGTGAAGTAGCGCCACAATGTAGTTCTGAAGCCAGTAGGAGAAAATACCCGACACATAGCCGATTACCACAAGCCAACTCACGTGCTTCATATACCAGCCAAAGCTAATGCGCTCCAGTCCCATCACCACCACGCCGGCTGCAGAGCCGATAATGAGGATGCTGCCACCCACGCCTGCGCAGTAGGCAAGGAGCTGCCAGAACAAACCATCCACGGCAAAGTCGCCCACAAGGTTGGTGTACATGCCCATGCAGCCTGCCACCAGTGGCACATTGTCCACAATGCTTGAAATTGCGCCGATAATGCCTGTGACGAGGTAGTGGTTGCCACCCGACACGCCATTGAGCCATTGACCAGCCATACCCAGCACATTAATTTCCTCAAGGCAGCTAACCGCCATAAGAATGCCGAGGAAGAAGAGAATGGTGCTCATGTCGATGCGGCTGAGCACTCTGCTCACGCGGCACTTCATGCTGTCTTTATGGTCACGCTCTTTGCGGTAAAATATTTCGATGGTGGTCCATAGCACGCCCAGCACAAGCAAGATGCCTACGAAAGGTGGAAGCCCGGTGAGGCTGTGGAAAACTGGCACGAAACAGAGTCCACCCACGCCAAGGCAGAAAATGGCCTTGCGCTCACCGCCAGTAAACACCTCTTTCTCGTCGTCGGGAGCCGCCACTGGAGCATCAAGCTGACCTTTAAGAAGATGCTGCATAATCAAGGCTGGTATCACCACCGACAAGAGCGACGGCAGGATAATTTCTTTCATCACGCCTAAAGCAGTGATTAAGCCCTTGTTCCAGAGCATGATGGTGGTGACGTCGCCAATGGGCGAGAATGCGCCACCAGAGTTGGCGGCAATAATTACCAGTGAGGCAAACATCATGCGGTCGTGATGGTCGGCCACAAGTTTGCGAAGCACCATCACCATCACTATACTGGTGGTCATGTTGTCGAGAATGGCGCTAAGGAAGAATGTCATCAGGGTGATACGCCACAGCAGCTTGCGCTTGTTGGTGGTGCGCAAAGCCTCTCTCACGAAATTGAACCCACCGTTCTGGTCCACCACCTCCACAATGGTCATGGCGCCCATCAAGAAGAACAATGTGGTGGCTGTGCCGCCCAAATGCTTCTCAATCAATCCGTTCACCATTTGATGTGTGAAATCTGGTATGAAACTCGACGGGTCGAACATGAAGAGGGTCCATGTGGCCACAAACATCAGCAGCGCAATCGCGGCCTTGTTGATTTTCGTGACGCTCTCCAAGGCGATGAATGCGTAGCCTAAAACAAACACTACTACAATGGCAATAGTTAATGTAGACATGAAGAATAATTAATTAATAAGATATATAAAAAATAACACCTTTTTTCGGAACAATCCTTTTTCCGAAATCGACGACAAAGATAGAGTTTTTTCCCAATAAACACAATTATCTCTGTCATAATCTGTAAAAATTTGTTTAAAGGGCTGCTAAAGGCTGAAATGAGCGCTTCGCACAAGCCGGCAGCCCACAGAGGTTGGCTGTGGAGTGTCCGATTTCGCCACTTGTTTTTCAAGGCATAGGTAAGAATGCGGCATCTTGGCTCGCGACATTGGTGGGGTCACCATGAGCCGCCGGAGCCGCCTCCGCCGAACGAGCCTCCGCCGAAGCCGCCCCATCCGTCTGATGAGATACCCGACGATCCTCCAGAGGTGAACGACCCACCAGGAAAGAAAAAGCCTCCAAAAGGCGTGGCAAAGATGCCTACCACCACCAGCACGATGATGATCAGCGCAAGCAGCACATCACCGAGCGAGAGGCTCTCGTCCTGCTGATAGGCGGCATAGTCATACTCTCCGCGGCAAACAGGCATAATCACCTTCAGCGCAGCCCATGTGGCGGCGGCATAGTCGTTCCGCTCTCTCAAGACGGGCAGCATTCGCTCCTCCACTATCCTGTGGCAGAAGGCATCGGGCAGTGCGCCCTCCAGGCCGCGCCCTGTGGCTATATACACCTGCCCTTTTGAAAATGCGGTTTTCGGTTTGATGAGGATGACCACGCCATTGTCAAGGTTCTTTTGCCCCACACCCCAGCTCTCGCCAATCTCGGTTGCGAACTCATTCGGGGTGTAGCCGTCGAGGTCGGCTACAGTGACCACCACTATCTGGTTAGAGGTGCGGTTGGAGAGCGAGCGCAAGCTATCCTCCATCTCGTGGACGGTGGCCTCGCTGAACAGTCCGGCAAGGTCGTTCACCAGCCGTGGCGGATTAGGGCGTGATGGAATTCCGTCGCCAGCCCACATCGCCAGCGATGCCGCAAGCGCCAGTAATGCGCACAATGCTCTTCTGCTCAATATGGTGATTGCTGCGTGGTTCATCATGGTTGCGTGCTTGCTAATGTTCTCACAATGTCCTCCACCGTGCCCTTTACAGCGCCATAATAGTCGTCAGCCTTAAGCTTTGGGGTCGTCACATCGGTAATGAGGTCGCGGCAATAGCGTGCCGAGAGCGCATCTTTGAGCTGGTCGCCAGTGGCAATGGCCACCTTCGACGCCTTTCCGTCAGGAACAAGGAGGAGCACCACTCCATTGTCGGAGTCTGCACTTTTGCCTACGCCCCAGCGCTGAGCTATCTCTGTGGCAATTTCCAGTGGGTCGGCGCTGCCAATATCGGCCATGGTGACAACGGTGATCTCTGCCTCGACCTCTGCCGCATACATCCGCAGGTCGTCTTCAAGTGCGCGCGCGCTGTCGCCCAGCACGCCCGCATAGTCGTTCACGTCCATTACCCGGCGCTGCGGAATCACCAGATGGCCGCTTTTGTCAATATACGCAGCACTGGTGGCCACCACAGTGTCGGTGGCGCTCGCCTCTTCATTGCCCGAGGCTCCGTCGCCATTGCTCTTTTTACACATCATGCATAGGGGCATTAGCATCGCCACTACGGCAATCGCCAAAAAAGCACGTTTCACTTTGCTGTTCATCAAATCTTTTTTTGTTAAAAAAATACAAATGTGCCTTACTTTAAGGCATTGATTTTGGAACAGACACTCTGCACATGGTCAAGTCCATATAGCATAGAACGAGAGTCTATTCCCATCCAAGAGAACAAGGTCTGAATTTTCTGATATTCATTGACGATATAACTTGTGTCTATTTCCGATGCATGGAGTCTGAAACAGATTGGCTCATGGTGCGCTATTCTGTTTCTCAGACTATTAACCTTGTCAAGTTCGTTGAATATGTAGGCGTTATTGTATTGAACAGCAGCCGACGAACGAGGCTTATTCGGGAAAGCCCTTAACAGACATTGCCCTGTCGCACGATATTGCAGTGAGGAATACATATATTTCCAGACACCGAATTCCATTTCTGCTATCAGTTTGGAATGAGAGTATATGCCTTGTCTATTTAATCGGTTGTATGCTTTTTCTATGATTTTCCTCGTTTCGTTCATGCGTCCATTGGAGAATATCCCATTGTCTTGAACGGAATCTTTCAACCAATTCCCTCCCAAAGACGGCACCAAAAGACTATCAATCGCATTACGCAATGCCACTTCAAAGCAGCTAACTATTGTAAACATCTCCTGTGACAAACGTAAGTTGTAGCGATACAAAGCCATAGCCTTGCGAGTGTC
>DLLC01000060.1:0-4482 GCA_002476625.1 Porphyromonadaceae bacterium UBA7572
CAGACGGGCCTCGATGTAACGGCCAGCCGCTGCGCCGTCGCCCGTGAGAATGTTGCCCCAGTTACCTTGCGTGTCGATGAGCAGTCCCTTCTGTCCGAGTGCCACTAAGGCTGAGTAGATGGAGGCGTCGCCATGAGGGTGGTAGTGCATAGTGTCGCCCACGATGCCCGCCACTTTTGCGTAGTGGCCGTTGTCGCTCTTTTTCATCACATGCATGATGCGGCGCTGCACAGGTTTGAAGCCGTCTTCGATATGTGGCACGGCACGTTCCAGAATCACATAGCTGGCATAGTCGAGAAACCAGTTCTCGTACATGCCGGAGAGCTGGAGTTTCTTGTCTTTTGGCAGTTGGTAGGATGGATGCGATGATTCTGTGCCGTCGCTGTCGGTCGAGTCTCCGTCTGTAGGATCGGTCGCTTTCTGGGCATCGGCCGACTGCTCGTTGGTCTTTTCTTCGGAGCTGGCTTTCGGCTGCTCGTTTAATTCTTCAGGGGTCTTCTCGTTGTCGTTCATATATGAATTCTGCGTAATTTGGCAATTAACCCACAAATTTAACAAAAAAAATCGATATCATCCACCTTGTGGTCCGGCTTGCGGTGAATTTTACTATGGGAAGTGACGCTGGCCTCATAAGGTGCTGCGAGTGAAAAATGATTAATGTGAAGTTAATAATTTGTTGGCTTATGTGCTGAAATAGAAAAAAATGCTTATATTTGCATTCGAAATCATTAAATGTTATTAGATACCGTTTTCTAAGAAAAATCAAGGTTTAGGACAAAATATACTAAAAATAACTTATGGCTAACGCTAAATTAGACACATTAGATTACAAGATTCTGAAGATGCTTTCAATCGATGCGAGAAAGCCTTATCTTGAAGTGGCTCGCGCCTGTGGCGTGAGTGGAGCCGCTATTCATCAGCGCATTCAAAAATTATATAGCATGGGGGTCGTGAACGGCTCTATCACTCTGATTAACCCTTCTTCGGTGGGCTACGACACTTGCGCTTACGTGGGTATCTTCCTGAACGACTCGTCGAAGTACGATGAAGTGATTGCTCATCTTGAAGAGATGCCGGAGGTGGTGGAGTGCTATATCACTACTGGCAAATACGACATGTTTGTGAAGCTATATGCGAAGAACAACGACCACCTTCTGCACCTCATCCACGACAAGTTCCTCACGATGGGGCTTGGCCGCACCGAGACGCTGATCACGTTCAAAGAGGTGTTCAAGCGCCAGATTCCCGTGGAGGATTAGACCGCTCCTGTGCTTTTCTTATAATCTATTGAACCCAGTTCAGTAGGTGATAAAAAATATTGCTCCTCACCCATGCCCATGTGTGCCCCCGACATTCGAGGGGTGGGGGCGTGTGTGAGGCTCGCTTTTTTGATGCCAACATCATTTTTTTTGAAAAAGTTACATCATTTATATTATTCCATCGGTATGACATCAGAAACTACGCAGATTCTTCTTGACGCCATAGGCATAGCCCGTGAGGCTGGCCGAATTCAATTGGCTAATTTCCGCTCGCCCACACTGAATGTGGAGACGAAAGGCAACGACTATGATTTAGTGACCGCCACCGACAAGGCGTGTGAGGCTTTTGTGGCAGGCAGGGTGCGCGAGCTGTATCCCTCACACTCAGTTTTGAGCGAGGAGTCGGGCGCAGATGATGTGGTGAGCGACTGGCAATGGGTGGTTGATCCTGTGGACGGCACCACCAACTATAAGTCGGGACTGCCTTATTTCACCATATCAATAGGCATTCGCTACCGCGGAGAAACGCAGATAGGGGTGGTGTATGCCCCGCGTCTTGACGAGCTTTTCACTGCGGTGAAGGGGGAGGGCGCAAAGCTGAATGGTGACCCTATCACTTGCTCCACCTGCACAGCGCTGAGCAAGGCGGTGGTGTGCACAGGCTTTCCCTACGACAAGGCGGAAAATGCCGACAACAATATCGCAGAGGCGGTGCGTGTGATTCCTAAGGTGCGTGGGTTTCGCCGTCTTGGTTCGGCGTCGCTCGACATCTGCTACACCGCTATGGGCATTCTTGATGCGTTTTGGGAATTAAACTTGCATATCTGGGATGTGTGTGCCGCCTATCTGATTGCCACAGAGGCCGGCTGTGAAATCAGTAGTCTGCGCTCAGGGCGAGGCGAGTCGGTGTTGATAGCTCCGTCACAGTTGGTTAAGCCTATGCTTGATTTACTGATGGAATAGGATGCGTGTGGAGATGCCGCGTGTTTGAGCTATCTACATAAAATCATTACGCCACTAATGGCGAGGTAAGCGTACACTAAAGTGCGGAGCAGGCTTATGGATATGCGCTTAAACACTGTCGCCCCTATCACGTTGCCGATAATCACGCCACCGATGCCATACAAGAAGCCGCCGCCCACGGCTGGCGTGACGAAGCCATTGCATGCCCTCACGATAGCCATGCCCACGTTGCCGATCAGAAAATAGGTCTGCACTGTGGCCATATACTGTTCCTTGTCAGTTTCGGAAGCGAGGAAATAGAGGACGGCAGGAGGTCCCTGCATGGCAAAAAAGCCACCCATCATACCGCTTAGCGAGCCAGCCACCACTTGAGTGGAGCGTGAGGGCTTGAGATGAATGTGCCCATTGATGAACAGAAAATAGACGCTTGCCGCAATGAGCACACAGCCGAGTGTGATGTTGAGTACAGTGTCGTGAATCTGGGTGAGCGCAAAAATACATATGCCCGCAGTAATCATGAATGTGGCGAGGATGAGCCATAGGTGCCGCCACTGAATATGCCGCCACATTCGTATGGCCACCATCAGCGAGGTGCATAGCGCCAATATTCCGGATAGAGCAGTGGCTTCACCGTAACTGGGCATCAGGGCTGTGAGCCACGTCATGATGAATATGCCAAAGCCGAAGCCCGTGACGCGCTGTATGAAGCTCGCTCCAATGCATAGCAGTAAGATATATATATGCGTGTCCATAATGCCTGGTGCTGTTTGTTTTCTTATGTTTTATAGTTGTGTTGTTGTGAAATGGTGAGTGGCTTCGCCCCCTCCCTTTTGCGTTTATGTGTGGGGGGGCTATTGCTGCTTGTCCTCCTCCTCAAGAATTTTAAGAGCCGACGTGGCTGATTTGTGCTGCTGACGAGCCGCCTGCTCGTACCAGTGCTTGGCGAGCTTGCGGCTTCTTTTCACGCCAAAGCCGAAATGATAACAGATGCCTAACTTATATTGCGCTTCGGCATAGCCCTTTTCAGCGGCCTTCGTCCACCATGCAATGGCTTTGTCGAGGTCTTTTCCCACCACCTCTCCTTTGATGTATTCCACGCCCAGCATGGTTTGAGCTACAGAATCGCCTTTCTCCGCTTTCTGCTTCAGTTCATTGATGTTGGGCTTCTTTGTGTCGGTGCTTTGTGGCTTTTGCCTATGGGTGGGTCTTCTGCCACGCTTCGCCCTCTTTTCAGCAGGGCTGGCGCTTTTGGACGTGGCCGTACTGCTGGGGGAAACTTTAGCTACGCTTGTGGTGCCGGTAGGAGATGCTGTGGCTTGCTTGGCGCTGTGGCAGCTGCCCAGCGTCAGTAAGATAGCCAATATTTCGATAAAAGCCAGCCTCATAGCTTGGTGCAAAATTACGAAAAAATGCCGTATGCGCCATATCATGAAAGCGTGATAATTAACTTTGAACTCTTTAATATTATGAGAAAAGCCGCTCTCTGGTTGATGAGAACGGCTTTGTTATATAGATTTTTTTGATTGAGCGCTAAGCAGGTGCGCACAAATAAGAATTAATCTTCCTTCTTAGCTTTGAGGCAGGAGATGGTGAGATAGGCGATAAGGGCGAGGTAGATGACCACAGCAAGTGCGCTGGTCATGCCGTCGCTCCATTTGCATTCGTAGGAGAAGCCTGAAAGTGTCATTCCTGCGCTCACCACACCCATCAGTGCGCCACCGGCGATGAAACCGCTTGCGAGTAGCGTGCCTTTCTCCTGGCGTGCCTTGTTGAGCTTTTCGTCTTTGCTGCGTGAACCCACAAACCAACTGATGGCACCGCCCACGAGCAGTGGCGTGTTGAGGTGGAAAGGAATGAACATACCTAAGGAGAATGCCAAGGCTGGCACGCCAAGCCAGTTGAGCAGGCACGCAAACACTGCGCCCACTCCGTACAGAATCCATGGTGTGTCGCCACCCATCATCAGAGGGTCGATAACGGCAGCCATGGCGTTGGCCTGTGGCGCTGCCATCACATCGGGATTGGTGAAGCCGTAAGCCTTGTTGAGGAGCAGAATCACACCGCCCACGGTGGCCGCCGAAACTAATGTGCCCACAGCCTTCCACGTTTGCTGCTTTGCAGGTGTGGAGCCGAGCCAGTAGCCAATCTTCATGTCGGTAACCATACCGCCGGCCATTGAGAGCGCTGTACACACCACACCACCAATCACCATTGAAGCGATGATGCCCTTTGTGCCGCTTAGGCCGATAGCTACAAAAAT
>DLLC01000060.1:4601-5303 GCA_002476625.1 Porphyromonadaceae bacterium UBA7572
CTGCCACGGTGGTGAAGAGGAATGCGATCACCACCACCACAAAGAATGCCACAATGGCTTGGGCGAGGTTGCCGATCACACCAATCCAGAAGAATACGAAGGTGACTGCCAAGGCTGCAATGAGGGCAAACACGAGCAGCTGCATTGAAATGTCTTTCTGTGTGCGGATGGGCTTCTCCTCTTTACCTTTGCTGCTGAACGATTTGCCGGCAAGTCCAACAGCGCTTTTGATCACGCCCCACGACTTGATAATGCCAATCACACCGCTCATGGCTATACCGCCGATGCCAATGGAGCGGGCGTAGCCCTTGAAGATGGCGTCGGGAGCCATGTCGGCCATCGCTGGTACCATGGTGCCGAGCAGCGGAACGATGCACCACCAGATGAATGCGCTACCTGCGAATATGATAAAGGCGTAGCGCAGCCCCACAATGTAGCCAAGGCCCAGCACGGCAGAGCCGGTGTTGATGCTAAACATCATCTTGGTGTTGTGCGTGAACGTTTGAAGCGCGGGAATGGCTTGGGTGGTGAGCACCTCTTTCCACCAGCCGAATGTGCTGAGGAAGAAGTCGTAAAGTCCGCCCACCAAGCCTGCTATTAGCAGAGGCTTGGCTTGACTGCCGCCTTTCTGTCCGCTGATGAGCACTTGAGTGGTGGCTGTGGCCTCGGGGAATGGAAATTTGCCGTGCATGTCCTTCACGA
>DLLC01000060.1:5356-6123 GCA_002476625.1 Porphyromonadaceae bacterium UBA7572
CGTGCATGTCCTTCACGAAATATTTGCGGAAAGGAATGAAGAACAGAATGCCGAGCAATCCGCCAAGAAGCGAGCTGAGGAACACCTCAAGGAAATTGACGGTGATTTCCGGGTATTTGGCTTGCAGGATGTAGAGCGCAGGCAAGGTGAAGATGGCACCAGCCACCACGATGCCCGATGCTGCGCCTATCGACTGGATAATCACGTTCTCTCCAAGAGAATTTTTGCGTTTAGTCACGCCTGCGATGCCGGCGGCAATAATTGCGATAGGAATCGCTGCTTCAAACACCTGTCCCACTTTTAGTCCCAAATAAGCGGCTGCGGCGCTGAATATCACTGCCATGACCAGACCCATCGACACGGAATAGCCCGTGGCTTCGGGATACGACTTGTCGGGGCGCATGGGAGGAATGTACTCTTCCCCCGGTTTGAGTTCGGTGAATGCGTTTTCGGGCAGGCTCATGCTTTCCTGCTCTTGCGCATCCAAAACATTAGTCGAATCTTCTTTCATTAATCTGTAATGTTTTTATTGATGAGTAATTTATGTATTCTATCTTGCGAAGTTACGCAAAATATACCGAAATACCGCTGAAATGAAGCCAAAAACTCATTATTTTAAATAATAGAGTGTGGTTTAATAAGTGTGCTTTTTCATCATGTGCAACGGGGGGGCGGACGAACGAGCATGCCAGGCTTCCATCCAATTGTTGGTAATGCGGTGGTGAGGGTGGAAAAACAAAAAAGCCACTCAAATTTGAGTGGCTTTT
>DLLC01000050.1:0-8130 GCA_002476625.1 Porphyromonadaceae bacterium UBA7572
CATGGGGCGGACGCGAAATATCGCGTCCCTACCTCACAGGCTCGTATAACGTCTAATTTCTTAAAATCATTTTAGGCCGCGGAGGCGGAGAAGCGCGTCGGCACTTGGCTCGTGGCCGCGGAATTTCTTGTAGAGCGTCATAGCGTCGTCGGTATCACCAGGGGCGAGGATGTAGTCGCGGTAGTCGGCTGCTGTCTTCAAATTGAGCGGTCCTTCTGCCTCGAAGCGGTTCCATGCGTCGGCCTCAAGCACCTGCGCCCAAAGGTAGGTGTAGTAGCCGCTGGCATACTCATCGCTGCCAAAAATGTGCTTAAAGTAAGGACTACGGTAGCGATACTCAATGATTGACGGCTTGCCGAGCTTGCGCGACACATAGTTCTCAAAGCCCTTCACATCAATGTTGTCGCACCAGTCAATCTTGTGCCATTCAAGGTCGAGCAACGCAGCACCCACCAGCTCGGTGGTCATGAAGCCCTGATTGAATTTACTTGACTCTATCAGCTTATCCACGAGGCTCTGCGGAATCACCTCTCCAGTCTTATAGTGCTTGGCATAGTTTTTCAGCACTTCCGGCACGAGCGCCCAATGCTCATTGAGCTGTGAGGGAAGCTCCACAAAGTCGCGGTCTATGTTGGTGCCCTCCAGTCCCTTGTAGGGAGCCACGGTGAGCATTCCATTGAGCGCGTGTCCGAACTCGTGGAAAGCGGTCTGCACCTCGTCGAGGGTGAGCAGCGATGGAGTGCTCTTGGTGGGCGCAGTGAAACTTGCCACATTGTAAATGATAGGACGCTCGCTCTTGCCGTCAAAGTCGTAGGCCTGGTTCATTTCCATCATCCAAGCGCCTTGAGCCTTCACGGGGCGTGGGTAATAGTCGGTCATAAACACTGCCAAATGCTTGCCGTTAACGTCCTTCACATCATACACAGTGACCTCTGGATTATACTTAGGAGCCTTAGGCATCTTGGTGAAAGTGAGGCCATAAAGTTTGTTAGCAAGATAGAACAGGCCATTTTCCACCACGTTCTCCAGTTTGAAGTAGGGCCTCACATCGTCTTCCGTGAAGCTGTATTTCTCCTTTTTCACCTTTTCAGCGTAATAGTAGTAGTCCCAAGCCTCAATCTTGTGCCCAGCACCATGAGCGTCGGCATACTTCTGCATGTCGGCCACTTCCTCGCCCACCTTCTCCACGGCAGGCTTCCAGATGCTGAGCAGCAGACTTTCGGCAGCCTCCTCCGTCTTGGCCATCACGGGGTCGATGGCATAGTCGGCAAAGGTGCTGAAGCCAAGCAACTTGGCTTTGCGCTGACGGAGTTTGAGTATTTCGTTGATGTTCTTGCTGTTGTCAAACTGATTGCCACGGCTTGCCGTAGCCAGATAGGTGTTATACATTTCCTCGCGCAAGGCGCGGTCGTCGGCACTGGTGAGCACAGCCAAGCGGGTGGAAGCAGTGGGCGTGAACACCCACTTGCCAGCCATTCCTTTTTCGGTAGCGAGCTTGGCGGCAGCATCGATTGTGGCTTGCGAGAGTCCCGACAGGCGCTGTGCATTGTCCACCACCACCAGGCCGTTGGCTATTTCGCTCATCACATTGTTCACGAAGCTGAGCTGGAGAGCCGCAAGGCGGGTGTTGATGCTCTTGAGCGTGTCCTGGTCGGCGGCACTGAGCAATGCGCCGTTGCGCACAAACCGCTTGTAGTATTTTTCCGTGAGCCTGCGCTGCGCCTGATTGAGGCCCAGCTTATCGGCATTGTCATGCACGGCCTTGATGCGGTGAAAGAGCGCAGCGTTCATATACACCTCATCGCTGTGCGCCGTAATCATTGGCGAAAGTTTCTCTGCCAGAGCCTGCATCTCGGGGGTGGCATCGCTCTCGTTAAGCGCCATAAACACGTAGTTTACCTTGTTGAACACCTCTCCACTCATGTCGAGAGCGAGCACGGTGTTGTCGAAATCGGCGCGTGAGCGCTGTGCCACAATAGCGTTGATTTCCTCATTGTGCTGCTTGATGCCCTCTTCCAGAGCCGGAATGTAGTGCTCAATCTTGATTCTCTCAAACGGTGGAATCCCATACTGCGTGGTGTAGGGAGCCAAGAAAGGATTTTGCTGTTTCACAGTTTTCTTCTTTGCGCCATCGGCCGGCATAAACAAGCAGCCTATGGCAACCATTGATAAAATAAACTTGTTCATTATTAATGAGTTGAAATTTGATTTGATACTTACTTGCTTTCTCTTACAGAGTGTGTTCCCTCGCTCCGTGCAACAGCATGAGGCTCCACCTACGCCAATGCTATCGCTTCCACACAAAAGTGGTGACAAGTGGATAGTGGTCGCTGCTGCCAGCCTTGTCGCGGTGAATCTCCACGGCTTCCATATCTCCACGGTAAAGCACATGGTCGATTTTGAAGAACAGGCGGTTGTTGTGGTAAGTGATGGTGGGTCCGAAGCCGCACTTCACCCACGCGTCGGTCATGTCGCCACCCAAAATGGTGCGATAGGCATACGATGTGGGCACATCGTTGAAGTCGCCACACACTATCACATTGGCGTCGCTCTGGTTGATGAGCTTGCGCAGCAGGTGCGCCTCTTGCGCATGCTGACTGAAAGCCTTGTGGAGCTTAGTGAGAATGGTCATGCCCGCCTGCTTCGCCTTTACGCTCTCCTTGGTTTTCAGCCTTGTCAGGTCCACATAAAACCTCGTGTCGCCTGTGTCGAGCTGAAGCGAGTGAAGGTGAAGGTTGAAAAACCTCACCTTATGCCCAGGCACAAGCACATCGAAGGCGCGTGCATAGAAGTGGTAGCCGTTAAGCGGATCGTCGGGCGAGGCAAACCCCTCCTTGATGGAGTCGTCCACCACCGGCTGGTAGGGATGCTTCGACAGAATCACCTGGTCGTGATAGCCATGGTCGCGATAGGGATACACACGCTTCAGCGAGTCCATGAAGCCCAAGTTGTTGTAGTCGGTGTGGAGCGAGGCCTCTTGAAGCAGCACCACATCGGCATTCTGCTCCAGGATGTAGCGAGCGGTGATTTGACCTTCGCGGTATTCACGCTTCTTGTCGTTGTAATAGGTCACCTTGAAGTTCTCCACATTGAAAGTGAGCACCTTGAATTTGGTGGAGTCTTGCTGTGGGGTGTAGGTGTGGGGAAACATGTTGAGCGGACTCACCACCCTCACCGATGGCCACGAGATGAGCATCGCTGCCCACACTATGAGCGACTGCCGCCACTTTCGGACTATCAGCCACACCAGCCCCACCAGCACATTGAGCGCCAGCACATACGGGAACGCCAGCACAGCCAAAGGCGCAATTTTACTTCGGTCGGGATTTGTGAGACCTGCATAGGCAGCGTAAATAAGCACCGCTGCCAGCACTACCGTGCCGACGATAGAGAAAATCTTCAGCAAGCGAAGCAGGTACAACTTTTTATCAGGGTGCATCATTCTATCATTCTGTTATTATTTTTTACCCGACGCTCTAAACAGCGTGGCCTTTTCCTTCTCGGTGAGCGCGCCATAGCCAGAGCGTTTCAATTTATCTAATATGACATCCACCTCTGCCTCGGAGGGCTTGTGGTCGGCGGCTGCGCGCCTTGATGGGCCAGCATCGGTGGCGCTTTGCTGATAGTGGAAGGCTTTTCCTCCCACGGGCTCACCCACGCCTTTATGGCTACGGGCCTTGAAGATGTTCACCACAGCGTCGATAAGTTTGTTGAGCCAGGAGGTGATGTCGTGGCCTCGGCGCATCTGCCAGCCATACAGCAGGCCCACAAGCGCACCGCCAACGTGCGCCAGCAGTGCGCCCTCCTGCCCTACGCCACCGCCTAAAAGCATCAGTGCCACCACTGCCGTGGCAAGCCACTTCAGGGGCACCTGCCCAATCAGCAGCAAGCCCACACGATAGTCGGGAGCATACATAGCCATGGCGGTGACCAAAGCCAGCACCGAGCCGGAAGCCCCGATCAAGAATGCCGTTCTTCCGGCAAGCACCGGAAGCGCCGCATAGCCGAGCACGAACATCGTCGCGCCGCCTAAGCCTCCCAAAATGTAGAGCGCCACCAGCTGTTTGGGGTTGAAATACTCCATAAATAGCCGGCCGAGCCAATACAGCCACAGCGTGTTGAACAGCACGTGCCACACATCATAGTGAGCTATCATATAGGTAAGCAGCGTCCACGGGCGATGCACAAGCATCGTCAGTTCAGAAGGCACCTCCACCCAGGTGAGCATGGCTGCACTGTCGGCCCCGGCAAAATACAGCACTATGGCCAAGAGCCTGATCAGCAGAAACACGCCCACGTTCACCATCACCAGCCGCATCAGCGCGCTGCCAGACCGGTATCGCCGCAATATGTCATCAAATATAGCCATTTTTTCTAATCACACCCGTGTGTTTCCAATACAGAATCATCAATATGCCGAAGAGCATGCCGCCAAGGTGGGCGAAGTGAGCCACACCGCTCATCAGGCCACCAGTGCCACAAACCAGCTCAAACACGCCATAGCCTATCACCATCCATTTTGCCTTGATGGGGAAAGGGAATGGAATGATAAACATCTTAAGGTCGGGAAACGACATGCCAAAAGCTAAAAGCAGTCCGAACACGGCTCCAGACGCGCCCACTGTAAGCATACCCTGGTTCAGAAATTCCTTCATAAGCTGCATCACAGTGGGGTCGGAAGCACTGACGGCCTGCTGCACTTCAGCCACAGAAGGCACGGCGCCACCCACAGTGCGCAGCACCGAGGCGAAGTCGCTCATCCAAGTGAACTGCCACACCACCTCCTGCACCACGCCGGCGCCAAGTCCGCACACCAGGTAGTAGATGAGGTAGCGTTTCGCACCCAGCATCCGCTCCAGCAGCGCGCCAAACATGTAGAGGTTAAACATGTTGCAGAACAAGTGAATCAATCCCCCCTGCAAACTCGAAGAATCGTGCATAAACATATAGCTGACCATCTGCCATGGCATAAAGTCGTCGGCTCCCCAGTAGTGAAGAGCCAAAAACCGCTCAAGATAAATGCCACGATTCTGCAGTGCCATGGTAGCCACCCACATCAGCACATTGATAATCAGTAAATTTTTAGTGATAACGGGAATCGATGCAAGAAACGATCCTCCCCGCGAAGCGCTATAATTCATAATTGACTAAATCCTATTTTTAAAAAACTTTGTTCTTTGTCCATTATAATATAAAAAGAGAAAGGTTTTCCACCACGCCCCACATGCCACGGTGATAAGCCTCCTACTGATTATATCAAAACGCAAAATTAATGAAAATAGTGCATTCCATTGGTCACCATCGGGGCAAACCTTAGCTTTTTTAGAATTTTTGTGAAATTTCACGACCTCTTTTTTGCTCCATCAAAGCCTATCCACTAATTTTGTGGCACACACTCCGTATGAGAGAAATATATAGATTGAGAAGTGAAATTAAAAAAACACATACACGATGAATAAAATAGAACTCATTCAAGGCACGGCTATGGAAGCCGGCATCAGCAAAGCACAGGCAAAAGCTGCCATCGACGCAGCCATCAAAGTGATGACAGAAGCCCTCGTGAAAGGCGACAAGGTGGCTATTGCGGGCTTCGGCACACTCTCCGTGCAGGAAAAGGCAGAACGCCAGGGCGTAAACCCGTCCACAGGCCAGAAAATCACCATACCATCCAAAAAGGTGGTGAAGTTTAAGCCCGGAGCCGAGCTGTCCACTAAAGTGAAATAACTTAGCCGACAAAAATTATAGACAGGCAGTGCATGGGCTCGGCATCAAGAGGCCTTGATGCCAGGCTCTGAATTTGCACTATTTTCTGTGATTTTGTTCCAATTAGGAAAAACTGGAAAATTCCAAGCTAAAAACACTGCTATATCATTGGAAATGTGAAAAATAATTGGTATCTTTGCCCGAATTTTTCACAGTATAATAAAAAATATGTTTACACCTACTAAAAAAACCATCGTACTGGGTGACGGACGAGAAATCACCCTCGAAACAGGAAAGCTTGCCAAGCAAGCCGATGGAGCGGTTGAACTGCGCATGGGGGGCACTATGCTCCTTGCGACAGTGGTTTCGGCCAAAGAGGCCGAAGAAGGAGCCGACTTTATGCCCCTTCAAGTTGAATACAAAGAGAAGTACTCGGCATTTGGCCGTTATCCAGGAGGCTTCACCAAACGTGAAGGCCGCCCCTCTGACTATGAAATCCTTACTGCACGACTGGTTGACCGTGTGCTGCGCCCACTTTTCCCAAGCAACTATCACGCCAACACTATCGTGACCGTAACCCTCTTCTCAAGCGACGGCAAGGATCAGCCTGATGCACTCGCTGGCCTTGCAGCATCTGCTGCCATCGCTGTGAGCGACGTGCCATTTGAGGAGCCCATTGCCGAAGTGCGCGTGGCGCGCATCGGAGGCGAATTCGTCATCGACCCAACCTTCGAACAGCTGAAAGACGCAGACATGGAACTGATGGTAGGTGCAACTTATGACAATATTATGATGGTTGAAGGCGAAATGGACGAAGTGAGCGAAGACGACCTCATCGCAGCTCTCAAGGCAGCGCACAACGCTATCAAGCCTATGTGCGTGGCTCAAAAGGAGCTTGCCGCCGAACTTGGCGTGACCAAGCGAGAATATTGCCACGAGACCAACGACGAAGAACTCCACGAGCGTATGCGTGCCGAAGTGTATCCAAAGTGCTACGCTGTGGCAAAAGCAGGATGCGCCGACAAGCAGTGGCGCAACGAGGAGTTCCAGAAGGCTTTCGACGAGTTTGTGGAGACCATTCCAGAGGAAGAACGCGAAGAAAAAGCCATGATGGTGAAGCGCTACTTCGATGAGATTCAGCGCGACGCCGTTCGTCGCTGCATTCTCGACGAAGGACTGCGCCTCGACGGCCGTAAGACCACCGAGATTCGTCCTATCACCTGCTGGCCCGACTACCTTCCTGGCCCTCACGGATCGGCAGTGTTCACCCGTGGCGAAACCCAAGCCCTCGCCACTTGCACCCTCGGCACCAAGCTCGATGAAAAACTCGTGGACGATGTGCTCTACCGTGGCAACGAGCGCTTCCTCCTTCACTATAATTTCCCTGGATTCTCCACTGGCGAGCCAAAAGCCGGACGCGGCATCAGCCGCCGTGAAATCGGACACGGCAACCTGGCACACCGCGCCCTCAAGCGCATGATTCCAGAGGATCTCCCCTACACTGTGCGCATCGTGAGCGATATCCTTGAGTCGAATGGCTCATCATCAATGGCCACCGTGTGCGCAGGCTGCATGGCACTGCTCGACGCTGGCGTGAAGATGAAGAAGCCTGTGGCAGGCATCGCCATGGGACTTATCACCGATGAGGGCAACGTGAAGCACGCCGTGCTCAGCGACATCCTCGGCGACGAAGACCACTTGGGCGACATGGACTTCAAGGTGACCGGTACCGCCGACGGCATCACTGCCACCCAAATGGATATCAAGTGCGACGGTCTGCCCTACGAAATTCTTGAGCAGGCTCTCCGCCAAGCCAAAGAGGGACGCTTGCACATTCTCAAGCTCATCAACGAAGCAATTCCCGCACCACGCGAAGACTATAAGCCTCACGTTCCTCGCATCGTACACATGACCGTCGATAAGGAATTCATTGGCGCTATCATCGGCAAGGGCGGTGAAGTGATTCAAGCCATACAAGAAGAAACCGGCGCCACTGTCACTATTGACGAAATCGACGGCAAAGGTGAAATCGACATCAGCGCACCAGAAAAAGACAAGATTGACGCTGCTATTGCCCGCATCAAAATCATCACCGCTGTTCCAGAGGTTGACAAGGTTTACACCGGCAAGGTTCGCAGCATACTCGAATTTGGCGCATTCGTTGAATTTATGCCCGGACGCGACGGACTGCTCCACATCAGCGAAATCAGCTGGAACCGCCTCGAAAACATGGAGGCCAGCGGCTTGAAGGAAGGCGATGAAGTGCAGGTGAAGCTCATCGAGATCGATAAGAAGACGGGCAAATTCCGCCTCAGCATGCGTGCGCTTCAAGAGAAGCCTGAAGGCTACGTGGAAGAAAAGAGAGAGCGCCGTCCTCGCCGTGAGGGCGACCGTGGCCCACGCCGCGATGGTGGCAACCGTGGACCA
>DLLC01000050.1:8183-19052 GCA_002476625.1 Porphyromonadaceae bacterium UBA7572
GCCGCGATGGTGGCAACAACCGCGGCCCACGCCACGAGTAATCCACCCCAGCGCACATTTCCCGTGTAAATACACAACAATACACACATTCTATAAAACCAGAAAATGGGAGCCTATCCGTTGGCTCCCATTTTTGTTATCCATCAATTCATGGTCGCCCTCCAAAAATCAGGCCACCTGTTTACTAATTGTAATTTTTTTTAAAACCACGAATAGTACAAATTTTCACGAATTGGTATTTGGCACAGCAGCTATTCGTGCCACGCTCCCCAGTGTTTATCGGTGTTTATCGGTGCGGAAACAGTCGCTACTACAAGTTTGATAAATGCTCATCAATTAAGCATCATAACAAGTGTGAGCGTTTTGTGGTTTCAGACAATGTGCCATCAACCAGTGGCTTCCGATATAGTAGGGACGCGATATTTCGCGTCCGCCCCACAAAGCCCCATTGCCACAAGCGCAGCATGACAAGTTAATTCCATTCCTCATCAACACTCACAACACATACCACTATCTTCAACCCCATCCGTGAAAATTCGTGCAATTCGTGGTTATGGTGGCAGATAGCTGGCGGAAGCAAAACGAAAGCCGGGCGGCCTGTGAAGAGGTCGCCCGGCTTGGGTTATTGACAGTGGCTCAGTGAACCACTGCTATTATCACTGATTATTTCACCAGCTTGCTTGCTGATTGTGTGCCATCGGTGAAGGTAGTAACCACGATGTTCACGCCGTCGTAAGGAGTTGTAGACTCCATACCAGCCACATTGTAGTACTTCACGCTGCTAATAGTCTTAGAGCCATAGATGTCGGCTACACCAGTTGCTTCAGCAGGAATTGTGATCACACAAGAAGCAGTGGCTTGTGGATTGCGAACGCAAGTGGCTTTGATAGTCACCACGCGGTCAGCAGCGGCCTTGGAGCTGGATGGAAGGATTGTTACCAAGCCATTAGCATCAACGGTGGCAACTGTCTCATCGTTAGAGGTCCAGTTTACGGTTGGGTTTGTGGTTTCGACAGGAAGCACGGTAGCCACGAGCTGGAGTTCTGTAACGCCAGTAGGCATTGTGTATTCCTCATAGTTGAGAGTGATGCTTTCAGGCTTCACTTCAGCAGTTGGGTTGAGAATCTTCACCACGCAAGAAGCCTGAAGTTCTTCGTTAGCCTCGCAGCTTGCAGTGATAGTAACGGTGCAAGGAGTTTCCTCATTCCAGGTAGCTTGCTTAATAGTGGTAACCAAACCGTTGGCATCAACAGTAGCGATAGCCTCGTTGCTTGATTTCCAAATCACGTTAGTGTTTTCAGCGTCTTCAGGAAGAACGGTAGCCACGAGTTGAACAGTCTCACCACCGTTGGCCACAGTAGCTTCTTCCTTGTCGAGAGTGATAGAAGTAGGCTTAACCACTTCAGGAGCCACGAATGTAGCGCCGCACACGCCATAAGCGTCCACTCCTTCTACTGCGTAAGTAACCACTGGCTGAGCATCAGCACTCTTAATGGTCTTGATACCGCTCTTGTGGAGAGGGTTAGCTGCATCGTAAGCCACGCTACCAGTAATTGCCTTAGCGCCTTCGCCTACAGGAGCGATGTATGACCAGAACACGTTGGTGCCGTCGCCATTGATCTGTGCAATGTTAGCAATTTCACCAGAGTCCTCATTACCATCAAGAAGCACAGGAGAATCGTCGATGAGCTGGCAGTCGGAGATTTTGAGGTCGGCGTTGCCTGCCACATCACTGCCGTCGGCATTCTGAATTTTAGAGAGTGCGATACGATACACGCCAGGTTTGCATCCGTTAGGGTCTTTCTGCACGAACATGTAATAGTAGCCGTTTTCCTCGTCAAGGTAAGCAGTCTTGATAATCACATCTCTGAAAAGAACGTTGAATGGCTGAGTCTTGCCTGCGCCTCCATCTGAATAGATGTCGGCATCGCGGAAACGGGTAAGACCCACACCGTTGAACTTAGTGGTACGCCAGTAAATACCCTTGCTGTCGCGAGCAAAGCCACCGGTGATAGCGCCCCAGCTGAGCAGGTCGCCATAGTAAGGAAGCCATTGGTTCTGGAACAAGAATGGCTGTGAGCCATAGAGGCCAGTGGTGTCGGCATTGAGCTTGTGCACACCCACATTGCGGTCGGCGATGTAGATGTTGTTGGTGCTCTTGTCGATAGTCATAGAGAATGGGTCTTCACTTGGAGCGTAGCCCACATTGTTGAGCACGGTCACGCGGTAGAAGATACCGTTAGTGTTGTTCACATAGAAGAGTTCGCCATCGCCGAGTGGTTGGTTAGGATCTTGATAAGTGAACTTTTCACCAGCCACAGCCACATAGATGCGGTTCTTGTAGCTTTGGAGAGTGAGTGCGTGAGCACCGGTAGTGAACTTAGTGTCCACCACTTCACCAGCTTCGTTCTTGTACATCAGCTTACCGTCGGCGGTAGCGAAGTAGAGGCCAGTTGGGCAACCGAGAGAAGCACCGCCGGTCTTGATAGTTGGGTCGGCTTGCACATTGAGGTATTGCCATTGAGCGGCAGCCTTGTATTTAGCCACAGCAGAGGAAGCCACCTTACAAACCACACCACTCTGGTTCTCGTTAAACACGTTAGCGGCGAGGGCTGGAGTGTTGCCATTGAGCACGCGGAGGCTCTCGATAGTGGCAGGCACAGATCCTGGCTCCATATAGTTCACATTTGCAGGAATCTCCAGGCTCTTCAGAGCGGAGCAGTTGGCAAATGCGTCTTTCATAATGTTGGTAGCAGTGGTTGGGAGGGTTACGCTGGTCAGGCTTGCGCAACCATTGCACACGCCTTGTGGAATTTCGTTACGTCCATCCTCAAATACGATAGTCTCGAGGGCAGATTTGCTGAACACGTTAGAACCCACAGTCACATTGCTCTTGAGGGTGAAGCTCTTGATTGCGCTGTTGGCAAAACCATTGTTGCCAATTTTTTCAAGAGCAGGGAATTCAGCGGCTTCGCATGGAGCGTAAGCCATACCATAGTTGTCGATATTTGTGACAGTGGCAAAAGCATCAGTGCCCACAGTGCCCTTGTGGGCAGTCACGAGCAGGCGAGTGCCATCAGCGCTCACAAGCACACCATTCACCACCTTGAATGCAGTGTTGGCTGCGTCCACAGTGACGCCGGCAAGGGTGGTGATAGGAGCGAATGCTGCATTTCCAATTGAAGTGACACCGGCAGGGATAGTGACACCAGTAATCTTGGTGCTGGCGAATGCCTGTGTGCCAATTGAGGTGAGGCCTGCAGGAAGTGTGATTTCACCTGCGAGGGCTGAGCCTTGGTATGCGTTGGCATAGATGGTCTGAACAGATGCCGGCAAAGCAAGGGTCTTCAGGCCTGTCTTGTAGAATGCGGTAGTACCGATTGAAGTGACTGCGTCGCCCATAGTGACAGAAGTGAGTGCGCCATCGCCATAGCACAGACGGTCGGGGATGGCAGTGATCGTAGCCGGAATTTGAAGCGACTTCAGTGATGTGCAGCTCGCAAATGCGCCTGCGCCCATAGTTGTGATGTTCACCCCTGGGTTATAAACCACCTCTTCAAGAGCGGTACAGCCTTGGAACATTTCAGCATCGATTTTGGTGAATTTGCCTCCGAAAGTCACCTTCTTCAAGGTCTTGATGCCACGGAAAGGCATACTTGATCCTGTGCCTTCATCGAGGTTACGACCGATGTAGATTTCTTCAATAGGGCTGCTCACAGAAGTGCCTGCACTAGTAACAAATGCAAGTACGCTGATTTTGAAAGGCTTATCAGAGTCTGTGAATGTAATTTTCTTCAGGCTGGTCATGCCTTCCCATTGCATGGCGGTAAACGTGCCAGCCACGCCTGCGGGCACTGTCACTTCAGTGATTGAAGTACAACCTTGCAGATAGCCATTGTTAATAGTGGTAGCAGTAGATGGAGTTGGGTCGTTTTTCAATGCCACACAGCCCTTGAAGCAGTTACGGCCAATAGTCACGCATGTGGCTGGAAGCTGAACAGAGGTAAGTTCCTTACAGTCAACAAACGCATTAGCTGCGGTAGCAACCACGGTGTACTCAACACCTTTGTAAGTAACTTTTTCAGGAATCACAATGTCGCCCTTGTAGAAAACAGTGTCGGGCTTTACGGTGTAACGCTGAACAGTGACCTTCGAGCCAGAGTTCTTGTAATTGATGCCGTCCACAGTAAAGCTGTCAGCACCAGCCTCATGCACAGCAAACATGCTGGCAAGGCCAAGAAGCGTCACACGCATCCATGAAGTAGAGAATCTTTTCATGTTGGAAGTGTTGTTAAGTTATTAATTAGTTAAATTTATAAAGTTGTTTTATATAGTTTCGCCTTTTTTTTGACGATTGTGTATATGGCTGGGGGCGCACAGTAGGGGCACAGCCTATCAATCCAACCACAAATATAAGCATTTTTTTCATTTATCGCCACATTATTATCAAGAAAAGTACAAACCATCACGCGGCAGCCACCCTGCCTTGCCGGCTAAACACCGCGGGCGCTGGTTAGCAGGCACTTTTATTTTGATAATTAGCTGGGAATTGGTAATTTTGCTTTTTATCCAAAAAGTTACGCACATATAATGATGAAAATGAACTGGAACCAACTGATATGCGACAAGCGACTGGGACTGGAGCACTACCACGACAACCACAAAGGCGGCGTGCGAAGCGACTTTCAGCGCGACTTCGACCGACTGGTGTTCTCATCGCCATTTCGCCGGCTTCAAAACAAGACGCAAGTGTTTCCCCTTCCAGGAAGCATCTTTGTGCACAACCGCCTCACCCACTCCTTAGAGGTGTCGTGCGTGGGCAAGTCGCTTGCCGGCGAGGTGACCCTGCTTTTAGCCGAGAAATACGCCACCGAGCCTTGGGTGAAGCGCTTGGATGCCGTCCCTGAGATTGTGGCTTCGGCATGCCTTGCCCATGATCTGGGCAATCCTCCATTCGGTCACTCCGGCGAGCGGACCATCGGCGCATATTTCAGCGAGGGAAAGGGGAAAAAGCTGAAAGCCTGCTTCTCTGAACAGCAGTGGAACGATCTGGTGCATTTCGAGGGCAACGCCAACAGCTTCCGCTCGCTTGTTCACCAGTTCAAAGGACGGCGCGTGGGCGGTTTTGCCATGACCTACAGCACCCTCGCCTCCATAGTGAAGTACCCCTACTCTTCTATCCACGCTGGCGAGAAGGGAAAATTCGGCTTCTTCACCACCGAGCAGCCTCTCTTTGAGCGAATAGCATCAGAACTTGGGCTGATCAAGCTCGCCGACGGACGCTACTGCCGCCACCCCCTGGTGTATGTGGTGGAGGCTGCCGACGACATCTGCTATCAAGTGATGGACATTGAGGACGGGCACAAGCTCAAAATCATCGACACCGAGGAGACGATCGGTCTTTTGCTCGCTTTCTTCGGCCAGGACCGGCAAAACCATATCCGTGAAGTGATGAACAGCGTGGACGATCCAAACGAAAAGATCGCCTACCTGCGCTCAAGCGTGGTGGGCCTCCTGGTGCACGAATGCGCCGCCGCCTTCGTCGAAGGCGAGCAGCAAATGCTGGAAGGCACATACGAGGGCACGCTGATTGAGCACCTCTCGCCCATCGCCGTGGAAGGATACCGCCGGTGCAGCGACTTGGCGCATAAAAAACTTTACCGCGCCAGCTATGTGACCGACATCGACCTTGCCGGCAACCGCATCATCAATCTTCTGCTCGACAAGCTCATCGACGCGGTCATCCACCCCGAGCGCAACTACTCCCAGCTTCTGCTCAACAAATTTCCGGAGCAGTATGACGTGAGCGCCGCCAGCCTGTTTGAGAAGATTCAGGCCGTGCTCGACCATATCAGCGCCATGACCGACGTGTATGCGCTCAATCTCTATCGCCAACTCTGTGGCATATCACTGCCTACTGTATAAACATATTATTATTGACACTCTCTTTATTACGCAATGAAACAAATCATCACGCATCTCACCGACAACGATGCCTACACCTTTAGCTGCCTTTACTACATTCTTCAAAAATATCCCCGCGCCGAAGTGGAATACACGTTCTTCGACCGTAACCACACACAGTATCCCGAAGGGTTTGCAAATTTGCTGCAAGAGCAGGTGAACTACATGCCCAACGTGCAAATCACCGACGAGGAGGTGGCGTTCATGACCCGAAGAATGTATTACCTTCCACTCTGGTTCTTCACCCTGCTCCGAGGCTATCGCTTCAACCCCAAAGAGGTGAGCATCAGCCAAGACGAAAACTGCGAGCTGCACATCACCGTGAAGGGAAAATGGTTTTCCACCATCATGTGGGAAATGGTGCTGCTCTCGTGCATCAGCGAGCTTACCCACACGCTCAATGGCGATGTGGACCGTTACGATGCCGCCCTTGAGGAGCAAAGAAGCAGGGAAAAGGCACGCAAAGCACCGACTGGCGGACTCTCCATCAGCGACTTCGGCCAGCGCCGCCGCTTCACCAAAGCGCATCACGACATGGTGGTTCGCACCTTTAAAGAGGAATACCAGAAAGATGGCTACACCGATGGAGAGGGAGTGTTTCACAAATGGGACGGCATATTCACCGGCACCAGCAACGTGTACCTGGCTATGAAATACGATCTCGTGCCCATTGGCACCATGAGCCACCAGCTGGTGTCGTTTGAAGAGAATGTGACCGGAGTGTTTGAATGCAACTTCAACGTGATGCGCAAATTCAGCGATGTCTATGATGGCGACAACGGCATCTACCTATACGACTGCTTCGGCGACGAGGTGTTCTTCAGCAACCTTTCCAAGCGCATGGCCATGATGTACAAGGGGCTGCGTGTGGACAGCGGCAAGGAAGAAGAGCAGCTGGAGAAGATTATCAACAAATACAAGTCGCTCGGAATCGACCCTGCCACCAAGCAAGTGGTGTATAGCAACGGACTGAACCTTGACCGCGCCATTGAACTGCACAAATACACCGCCGGGCGCATGATGGACAGCTACGGCATAGGCACCTACCTCACCTGCGACGTGACTGGCTGCCAGCCGTCGAACATCGTGATAAAGCTCACAAAGAGCCGCATCACCGAACTGCGCGAGTGGCACGACTGCATCAAGCTCTCCTGCGACGAAGGCAAGATTCTGGGCAACACCGAAAAATGCCAATACATTCTCAAGCTCCTCGGCAAATAACCACCGCGCCGATTCCGCCGACAACTAAAAGAGCGGCGGCTGTGCCCCTTCTGTGACACAGCCGCCGCTCTCATATTTTTTATTCCAAAGAAATCACTTGAAGAAGTAGGTGGCATTCACAAACCATGTGCGGTTCTTGGCGTTGTGCTCCTCGAGCAGCTTCGTGCGGCACGTTTCACCGATGCCAAACTGATAGCCAGCCTTCACCTGCACCTTCTCAAAAAGTTCGCAACCAATGCCCATTTGCAAACTGAGGCTCAATTTTGTGTAGCTCAGCTGGTCGGCGCATTTGCTGTGACCAGCCAAAATAGAGATTACCGGCCCCGCAAAAGCCATAGGCATGAATGTGCTCTCAAAGCCGTTCAGGTTATGGTAGCGAAATTTGAGGTTGATAGGAATGTCGATATAGTGGAATGAGGCAGTCTCCGCGCCCACGCCCATCGACGACCAAGCCTTTTTCTCCTCGAAGTGAAGTTTTGCATTGCGCATAGAGTAGAGCAGACTCGCGTCCACGCCAAAGCCAATGCCTGGAATCATCAGCTCGCCCATAATGCCGGCACCACCGCCCACCATCTGGCCGCTGGTGAAAATATCGGTCTGCCCGAAGTGCAATTTATTGTAATTGACACCCACTGTGGCACCAAGGCGTGTCTCGGCGCTCATATTGAAAGCCGAAGCGGCAACCACCACGGCAGCTATTGCAAGTAAGAATTTCTTCATTTCTAATAATTTGAATCTCATAAAATAATATGCAAAACTATAATAAATTATCCGTTTGGGCAAACCATTTCAACTTTTATAACAATTTCGGCCACGGGCCTGCCCACGCCATCACCTCTATCCACACATAAAAAAGGAGAACGCCTCAAGTAGAGTGAAGCAATTCTCCCTTTCTTTATAGAATAAACTTTTAATGTATTGCCGAAAAATCAGAACAGGTAGGCGGCGGTCACTGTCCAGGCGCGGTCCTTGGCGCCCGACTCCACGCCCGATATGCCAAGCACATTGGTAATACTCTTGCTGATGCCCATGTTGTAGGCGGCAGCCACCTGCACATGCTTCAGCAGTTCCACACCCAGGCCCACATTCCAGCTCACGGTAGTGCTCTTGTACTCACTTCCGTACTGCGACTTTTTGTCGCCCACATTGAAGGCGAATTCTGGCCCTGTAAACACGAATGGCTTCAATATCTGGCTCACCACAGGGAGGGAGAGCTTGTATTTCAAGTTCACGGGCACCGAAATGTAGTCGCGCACGCCCACCTCCGTGTCGTTGATGGCGCCACTACGGCGAGTGTACATGGCAGAAGCATCCACACCCAAGCCCACAAGAGGCAGATTCACCTCCATCATCAGGCCACCGGTGAAGCCTGTGCGGTTTTCCGACTTAAAGTCGGACGACAGGTTGGAAAGGTGAATGGAGTTCAGTCCCACGCCCGCCTTCACGCCAAATCGCACTTGGGCGTTCACGCCAATTGCCATCAAGGCAATGGCAAACAATAAAATGGTCTTTTTCATCTTCGTTGTGTTGTTTTGTTGATCATTAATATTCTTGCCACAAAAATAAATATTTTTTCTGAAACTCACCACATTTGCGCAAAAAGGTGCAAGATTAGCGCAAAAAGCATTATCTTTGCGTAATCACATCGTTTGGCGCCCTGCCACATCATAAAAAATACACATCATGGACAAGAAGAAGATATTCACCCGTCAATACATCGCCATTTTAGTCTGCACCATCTGCGCAGTGGTGGCATTTTTCGTGATGAAACCAGAGAGGAAACAGTTTTTCAAGACGCAAGGCGAAGTATGGACCACGGAATATCACATCACCTATGAGTCTTCCACCGACCTCTCCGACTCCATCAGCGCGGTGCTCGACTCCATCGACAGAAGCGCCAACGTGTACAATAGGCAGTCGCTTGTGGCACGCATCAACGCCAATTCCACCAACCGTGCCGACAGCATATTCATGCGCATGTATGACTGTGCCTTAAAAGTGAACCGACTGAGCGGCGGAGCCTACGACCCCACCGTGATGCCTCTGGTCAACGCTTGGGGCTTTGGCTACAAGCATGGCATCCCTCCCACGTCACAGCAGATCGACAGTCTGCTCCAATTTGTGGGCCTGACGAAAACCCGTCGCGAACACGAGCTCGTAATCAAGAACGACCACCGCATCCAGTTCGATTTCAGCAGCATAGCGAAAGGCCTTGCTTGCGACGAGGTGGCGCGAATGCTCGCACGAAACGGTGTGGAGAACTGCCTGGTGGAAATCGGCGGCGAGGTGGTGGCTGATGGCGTGAATGAGAAGGGCACGCCATGGAACATATCCATTGATATGCCCGTGGAGAGCAACAAGGCCACCATTCACGAGTCGGCGCTCGTGGTGGCTATCAGCGGCAAAGCCATGGCCACAAGTGGCAACTACCGTAAATATAAGCAGGTGAGCGGCAAGAAGGTGTCGCACATCGTGAACCCCAAAACAGGCTACAGTGAGGAGTCCACGCTGCTCAGTGCCACAGTGGTGGCACCCAACTGCATGACAGCCGACGCATGGGCCACAGCATGTATGGCAATGGGCACCGAGCGCGCCCAAGCCTTTTTTGCAGGGCGCACCGACTTAGGGGTCATGACCATCAGCACCGATCCAGAAGGCAACTTCATTGTGTGGAGCAACAAGCCCTTCGCATCACTCCTGCCCAAGTAGGCACTCTCACATTTACCTCATCGCTTAAAACGACTGATACATTTTTTGTCAATTTCAATAGTTTGGCACACTTTTTGCCGCTATAATAAATACACATCTGTTTAACACATATCTAACACACTTTATCTAAAGATGAAAAAATACATTTGGCTTATCTTTGTGGTCGTCATGTGTGCAGGCGGTCCACTCAACCTATTGAAAATTTTAGCCATAGCGACTGTTCCCTTGCTCCTGTGGACGTGGTTTATCGTGAAAATTTACGACGGGGAGTGGTGGATTCGCCTCCAAGCCAACAGACCAAGCGATAGTAGGTACGCATATTTATATGATCAAGCAGTCGAAGAAGACTTGCAAGCTCTTCGGGGAGAAAAAAGCCGATGAAAAGGCGAGAAGGGAAGCCAGAAAAAGAAAATGGCATTTATTTTGGATAATAAGACGTGCGATAAAGAGAAGAAATCATCAGACAGTGTAGGCAGGACGGAAAGGGATGGAAAAACCTTGTGCTTGCCGGTCTCGCCGACAACTACGGCGAGGGCTCGTGGAACGGCTCGTTTGTGGGGGATTTCGCGGAGAGATTCCCGAAAGAGACTCATGTGCTCATAAAGCTACAGGAGACCATCGGCAAAAAGCCGGAATGGGACGACATCAACAACCAGTCGCTCACCGCCCTTAGGGCGTATCTCCTGAAGAACTACACCAAAGGGACTGCAAAGCGCTGAAATCGTTCCTGACAGTGAAGATGCAGTTGTCCCCTTCAGCGACAAAAGATGGCTGTTATGTTTTTTCGGTTTGTGTCCTTTATTTTGTAATTTTGCATCAGCAAACAATAAATGATCTATATGGACAATAGAACATTCCACCAGGCTTCGTCTCCTTTTCAAGAAGAGTTCGTAAGCACATTATCATCTGCAGCAATTATTCTGGTGTTGTGCAGAAGAAGAAAGGACATTCGAGGGGCGGACGCGAAATATCGCG
>DLLC01000050.1:19107-19269 GCA_002476625.1 Porphyromonadaceae bacterium UBA7572
GCGAAATATCGCGTCCCTACCATTGTGACAGCCATGGGATCACGAGCACATTACAAGAAACCGCAAAATATACAAACTCGTTATACGGCATAATTGACAACAATATTGCCAAATTTGAAATAGCGTCTGTTCCCACATATAGTAGGGACGCGATATTTCGCG
>DLLC01000050.1:19309-19478 GCA_002476625.1 Porphyromonadaceae bacterium UBA7572
CGATATTTCGCGTCCGCCCCTCAAAGGATCACCCTGCAACAAATGTAGCATGAAATATCAACCCTAATGTGTTTCCTTTTTCCCAGAATTAGCCACCACCTTAAGAAATACTTATACACATGATGATTCGCAGTATTTAATTAGGGTGACGCATTGATGAAACCTGGAA
>DLLC01000050.1:19533-21471 GCA_002476625.1 Porphyromonadaceae bacterium UBA7572
ATAGGGTTATTTGCGTAAAGCCAAAAGTCCGCAATCCATATGATATAGCATATTGCGTACTTTAGGTTTCACAGAAAAAAGTTATAAAAAACTATTGTGCACCAAGCACCTCGTTAATTAAAGCCGTAACGTCTCCTACATTTATAGCACCATCCGAGTTAATATCGTGAGTTGTTCGAGTGAACGAAACTTCTAAGTTACAATCTTTTTCAATTTTAAATATTCCTCTAATTACAGTATTAGCTTTCGACCACTCTATATCTATACCTGAAATCTTCATAGATTTAACTTCAAACCCTTTATTTGGAGCTACAACGATTTTTATTCTTGTTCCAGATTTGTAATTATTTGAATTATCATTTGCTTCCATATCGTTTACTAATATACTTCCTCCGTCATCTGCAAATGTAGAGAGAGTAAAACATCCCCCAATATCAGCCTTTTCAATAATCCCAGAAAAATCTTTCCATCCTGTTCGTGCATGATAAAGAGAAGATGTTGATGTGGGAACATACAAAATGGATTTATCCAGCATCTCTCTCTGAGGAATTTCAGTAGCATGCCAGTTTTCAGTTGTTCTTGCTTTAAACAGAAAAGCGTCATCAACATTATCTGGAAGCTGATCATATGAATACACTTCCCTACAATTTGTAGCCAAATTTATATCTTCCGACCAAATGCCCAAAGCTAAAGAACCTGATCCCACACTTTTCAAATGCCCATAAATTTTCAAATATTTTACATTATAGCAACCTTCAAAAGCAGATTTTCCTATAGAGTCGACCGACGCAGGAATTTCAAGCACATCAAAAGCAAAGCAGTCAAAAAATGATTTTTCACCGATTGATTTGACATTTTCAGGAATAGTGTATTTCAATGTTTTACAACCAGAAAAAAGTTTATTAGGAATTTTAGTAATGGTGCTCGGTAATTGAGCTGTTGTTAGATTCACACAATTTGCAAACGCACCCTCTCCAATTTTTGTCACAGTACTAGGTAGAAATATTTCCTTAATCGCTGTATTTGCAAAAGCATAGTACCCCACTTCTTTGGTTTGAGTGCCTAATTCCACTTTTTCAAGTGTAACACAACCATTAAAAGCGTCATCCTTAACTACAGTCATACTTTGGGGTAGTTTAATAGACGTAATGGGGCAATTTTCAAAACAGTAAGCCCCTATATTTTGTAATCCCTCATTCAGTTTAACAGATGTGACATATTTCTGGTTTGATAAAGCATGACTATCTAATGTCGTTACTGTATAAGCGATCCCTTTGTTTTTAACGACACCTGGGATTTCAATATCTCCTTGATAAAATCTTGATTCATCTCCATAAGACGTTCCATTCACGACCTTAACTTCTGCATCTTCAGTGTCAAGAATCTTGTACGCTATACCATTAACTAAGAAATCATAATTTTTTGTAAGCGCCTTGATTGATGAAAAACTCAACAGCAACAACAAAACAGTAATTAGTTTCTTCATAATTCTTACAGTTAATAAACCCGATTCATTAAGGTCTAAATGAACCATTTAAAGTATTAAACAACCAAAAAGCGTAGACCTTCACATCTGTTTGTCTGCTAATTGAGGCCCTGAGAAAAGCCCTTGAAGGTTGACAAATGAGTGATGTCTACGCCTGTGTAAATATTATCCGATAAAGTGTGTAGCGAGGGCAAAAGCCCTCACACACACTTTTGGATATAATTATACCCATAGCATTCACATCTGTCTTTGTCCTTGACCTTCAGTTTTGAAATTTCTCAGGTTTCAATTAACCAATAGACAAAGCATCAATGACGCTTTATACAAAAAAATACCTAATTTAATGTTTGTCATTCTCATAAAAGAGAACCACACATTTTTTTCAAAAGCAAAATTAATATTTTTAAATAAAAGTTTCAAAAAAAAAATCAACTATAATTTGCACTATTTTT
>DLLC01000012.1:0-6888 GCA_002476625.1 Porphyromonadaceae bacterium UBA7572
CTAATTTTTTTTGTTTAGAAAAATTTTACCGGACAGCAATACTAAAATTTCTAAGTATCCAAGCCTATTTAAAAAACTCTGGTTATAATATTGAAAATGTAACGCGACACAACTACCAAGACGTATACACATTCTCGCACAATGGCGACAGAATCACAACACCTATCTCCCTATACTACGATAGAGAGGGCATATTTAAATGCGTAACACTTCCGCATGGTCCCAACAACGAGGCTTTGCAGCAGTGTGTAAACAGCACCCTGCAGCTGCCTGAGAGTATCAGCTACTCTCCCTCGTGCGAAACTTTGAAAATGCTCTATCAACTGATGCGCTCGGCTTGCAATGAGTCTGGTGTAACAATCACAAACATTGATGAGCAGCTTCAGCAATATTACGTCACATATAATTTAATAACCGACGCAAGATTCGCTTGCATCCAGTTTTATATCACAAACGACAAACTCACAAAAGCCCTTCCTAAATCAGAACAAGGGAAAAATGATAAAAAATTATCACAACTTGTGAAACTCATAAAAGAAACATATACCGTATAACAACTCCATACAGCATTCATATTATGTCATTTAAAAAAGTAAGCCAACTCAGAAAAAGTGGCCAACTGGCCCAAGCCTACGATATGGCTATCAACGATTTGGAGCAAGAGAAGAACAACTGGACCTATTCAGCCCTATTCTATGTGCTGAACGATTTATGCAAGAACGCTCTTGACACCGATGATAACGACTCCGCAGCAAAGTACTTATCTGATATGGACAATATCCTTCCAAACCTCGACGATGCACAAGGAATAGCTCAAAAATGTATCTCATCATTGCACAATCGGCTGGTTCCCCATATCAAAGAAATAAGAGAAGCCGACAAGATGTCGAAAGACCCTACTTTGGTAAAAAATGCCTACGGCACCATTAACGATATTTATCAGAATGGTGAATTAGACGGCAGCCTTCACACCACATTCGGATGGATTATCTACCGATATGCGAAGCAGATGCTCGAAACTGGGGATATTCAAGCCATAAAGAAAGCATTGAAAACCTACATAAGCCTATCAGTGGAGCGGCCATCGATTCTTCATTCTTGCATATTGCGGGTTGCAATTAATCTGAAGCAAAAACATAAAACAGAGTTTAAGTTCACCAATTTTTTCTCCCTATGGGGTATGGGCAACCTCATGGAAGAAGACTGGGTGCAAGGGGAAAAAGAAGATGGCACAAAGTTCAATTCCACGGTAGAACAGGCTATCTGCAAGTTTGCGGCAGAACTGAAAGACGACAACATAACCTCTGTCCCTAAGGAGTTTACCGATATTCTCAACAAAGCCATTGAGCGCTACCACAAACCATTATACAGCCATTACAAGGCCAGAATACTTGCGGCTTCAGGCCACAGCGATGAGGCCCTTGACCTCTACAGAAAGTTAATAGCCAAAATGGGACAACCATACCTCTGGAACGATATTGCAGAACTGCTTGACGACCATAAGCTAAGAAAAGCGGCTATATGCAAATACATATTAGCACAGAACGACAAACGCTACCTTGGCAACACACACTTGAAACTTGCAGAAATTCTTATTAAAGAAAAGCAATTTGCAGAAGCGCTGTGCGAATTAAAAACAAGTAGCTCTATCTGGAAAACAAATGGTTTTCACGTAAAGCCAGAACTTGGATACCTTCTTCAGCAGATTCCTGCCAATACCGTTGCGACTACCAACAACAGAATGCTCTACACACGATGCTCGCAAAGCATTGACGATTTCATTTTTGCAGACTGTCCATCCGTTTTCCTTGTGCTCTCAAGCGTCTTTACCAATAAGAGCAAGAAACTTATCGCACAATTCACCAGCAGTAGCAACAACGGCAGATTAACAATCAATGCACACCAATTGAGAAGTGACAAAAAAAATGGCTACCATCGATTCTATACAGGAAGAATTATCCAGTGCGATGGCAAAAAGAAGATTGTAGGGCTAAACACTGCCTCTGAACAAGAAGTGATCAACGGATTTCCCCTGAAAGTTATAGAAAACACCATTAAAGTCATCAAAAAGACCCCCGAAAAGAAATACGGCTTTGTGGAAAACTGTTATATCCATGACAAACTCCTTCAAGATGTATCTGATGGAGACACAGTAAAAGTCTATGCCCAGCAGAATTCTGACGGAAAGCAGCAAGCTGTAGCTATTGAAAAACTATGATAGTATGAATAATTGTAGAAATGCGCCGAAGAGCCGTATAGGCCTTTTGGCGCTTTTTGATATTTCTACTCTACATATAGCTACGAATGGTTAGGAGAGGACCATGTTGATGAGGGCGGTCACATCGCTCACGTCCACAGTGCCGTTGCCGTCGATGTCGGCATCGTCACGCATAACATCTACCGCTAATATCATGTTGATCAGCGCTGTCACATCACTCACGTCGCGCACACCATCACCGTTCACATCACCAGCCACCTTGCCCGACGTTTCGCTCGCAGTAAGCAAAATCTCATGCACGGCTCCAGTGCTGTTCACATCGGCCAATGGAGCAGAAATGCGCATAGAGAGCATCTGCGCACCATCTGGCACAGCTATGTAGTCGGTGAACTCCTGCTGATAAAGAGGCGCTGTGTAGGCATGTCGCACGCTCACCAAAGAGGTGCCTTGCTCATCAATCAGCTCAAGCATGGGTGAAGCCTTTGTAATGCTGTACTTGGCCTGTGCATAGTCCTTGGCCAAAATCCTCACCTGCACTTTCACATACTTCACGCCTTTGGCGCTGAACAGTGGCGACACCAACTTGTATTTGCCATATAGGTTCACCTTGTTTCCACAAATGTAATCGCTGCTGAGGGTCACGCCAGTGCGTGTATAGTTCCAGCCATCAAAGCTATTGAGATTAAATTCTGCCAATTTCTGCGCATTGCAGCCTAACGCTATCGCAAGAAAAGCGACACATACAGCCATTATTCGCAAGCAAGAGTGATATAAGAATGTAATTGCCATAAGATATGGTTAGTATAAATTAAGCACCACAAAAATAACACTATTTTTTCAATGAAGCCCGACAATGAAAGCAAAAACAATAAACATAATGAAATTTTACATTTCACATCAAAAGCCCCAAGTAATCACCAACAGTCTGGGCCCTACCATCGTGTGGCGGTAAAAAGAAAAAAGTGGCAGAAGCCTAAATGCTCCTGCCACTTAATGGTGTCCAAGATGAGACTCGAACTCACACGAACCAATGTTCACTACCCCCTCAAAGTAGCGCGTCTACCAATTCCGCCACCTGGACATTTGAGCGAAAAACGGGACTCGAACCCGCGACCCCGACCTTGGCAAGGTCGTGCTCTACCAACTGAGCTATTTTCGCATTTTTCAAAACGCACACCATAAAAGATGCACATATCTAAAAGAACTCTGGAGCGAAAAACGGGACTCGAACCCGCGACCCCGACCTTGGCAAGGTCGTGCTCTACCAACTGAGCTATTTTCGCATTTCGCCTCAAAAGAGCATTGCTCTCTCGTTTGCGGGTACAAAATTAATAGTTTTAATTGACTTTGCAAAATATTTTGGCGAAAATGTGCCGAATGCGGCATTTTTCACTTCACTTCAGAAGTTCAAAAAACTCACTTCGCAACGCAGCATTCTCGAATTCGCCACAATAGTCCACGGTGACGGTGGTGGTTTCCTGCTTCTCCACCCCCCTCATCTTCATGCACAAATGAGCCGCCTCACAGCGCACAATCACGCCCTTATTGGGCATCGACCGGGCAAGGGCACTACACACTTCCGAGGTGAGGCGTTCCTGCACCTGCAGCCGGCGCGCATACACGTCCACCATGCGGGCGAGCTTGCTCAGCCCCACTATTTTTCCATCGGGCACATAGGCTATCGACAACTTCCCAAAGAAAGGAAGAATGTGGTGCTCGCACAGTGAATAGAACTCTATATCCTTCACAATCACCATCTTCGACCCCGGATGCTCAAACACAGCCGCCTTAATGACAGATTCCCCAGACTGGCCATAGCCAACAGTATTCTCAAGTAGTGCCTTTGCTGCGCGCATAGGCGTTTTCTTCAGTCCCTCTCTTTCGGGATCCTCGCCAATAAGCTCAAGGATGGCTTTATAGTGGTCCGCAATTTTATGAATTAATTCTTGATTGGAAAGTTTATCGTTATTATTCATCATTCTTTTAATACAATTCTAAACAAGGTCAGCAACTGGCTTGGCCGCAGTTTTTTTTATTTAAACTTATTCACCTTGTCGGTCACAATCACCACATCTGCGCGCATTTCTGGAAATGAGCGTTTTATGAGCCGCGCCAGCGACTTAGCCTCAGCGTAGGTTTTGAAGTCGCCGAATCTCAAACGCCAGCGTGGCGCCACATACGACATGTATGCGCGGTACTGCGGATATTTTAATGCTATTTTCTTTGCCCGCCGCTGAGCCAGCGAGCGCCCGTTTTTTGCGGAAGTGAAAAGTACCTGTACACGGTAGCCCGTGTACCGCCCCACCACAGCCGTGCCCGACATCGTTCCCTTAGCCGTAACGGCAGTCCCCTGTCTCGACATCTTCGGCTTCGCCGTGGAGGAGTTCTTGTGACGCAGCCCTTTGGCCGAGTGATCTGACGCCGCAGGCGCTGTGACACCTGTATGGGCAGGGGCCGCCGCTTGTGGTGTTTTCTTCGATGTCATTGCCGAGCTGCTTCTGCTTGATAGCCCTTTCGGCGCATTCACACTCACTTGTGCCACAGATGCGGCGAAGGCAGACATTGTCAGCAGCACCGCCGACACAAAAGCACGGCAAAAAACTCCGTTGCCAAACTTTTTCATAGCCATATCCTTTAAAAAGTTTACAAAAAGCGTTAAAACAAAACTGGCTACAAAGATAGTAAAATTTATCATTGTAGCCAATTTTTTATGTATTGAGTTAGGCTGCAATATGCAGCGTAACCACTTTAATTAGAATGCGGTAACGATTCCCATGAAGTCTGCGGCCTTGAGTGATGCGCCACCAATCAGGCCACCATCGATGTTAGGCTTTGCGAAGAGCTCAGGTGCATTGCCAGGTTTGCAGCTGCCACCATAGAGAATGGTAGTGTCGTTGGCTACAGTCTCGCCATACTTTTCTGCGATGAATGAACGGATAAACGCGTGCACTTCCTCTGCCTGGTCGCTTGTAGCGGTCACGCCTGTGCCGATAGCCCAGATAGGCTCATAGGCAATCACGATATTGGCAAACTGCTCTGCACTGAGGTGGAAGAGGGAGTCTTTCAATTCTGCCTTGATAAATTCCTCGTAAGTGCCAGCGTTGCGGAGCTCAAGGCTCTCACCACAGCAGAAGATGATTTTCAAGCCGTTGGCAAGTGCCAAGTCCACTTTCTCTTTCAGGATTTCAGGAGTTTCGTGATAGTATTCACGGCGTTCGCTGTGACCAAGAATCACATAGTTTGCACCAGTTGAAGCCACCATGGCAGCGCTCACTTCACCAGTGTAGGCACCTTTTTCCTCGTTTGCGCAGTTTTCAGCAGAAAGACCCACCTTATTGATGTCGATTACGCTCTTCACCGAAGTGAGGTGAGTGAAAGGCACGCCAATCACCACGTCACACTTCAAATCACCAGCAGCGGCCACTGCCTCATTCACTTCTTTAGCGAGCTGTACGCCCTCAGCAACTGTGGTGTTCATCTTCCAGTTGCCTGCTACAATATTTTTTCTCATAGTTTGGATTAAATAAAATATTTTATTACAAATAGTCGTCGTTATTATATCAATATGTGCGATATGCGCTATCACACGTGCAGAAACTTTATGCAAAGTTACTTGTGCTTGTGGAATATACCAAACTTTTTATCATTCTTTATCACAAATTTCAGTCGTGACGGAATCGTGACGGAATGGGCTTGCCGATGCATACGCTCGCCTTTATGCGTCACTCTTCAGGCGTCTTTTGTGATTCTGCGTCTTTTGACGCTGGGGTTTTCTTCGCCTTTTTCCGCCTCACACGATAGATGCACAGCGCCAGCACATGGCTCCGGTTCACCACCAACAGTGCCACAAGCGACAGCAGAAACAGCCTTGTCAACCGCTCGATCACTTCATCGGGGTGATAGTCTGAATTATAGCTCATCACGGAGCATTTTCCCGCCCTCACCTTGTCTCTGTCGAGCGATGCGAGAGTGCGTTTCCACATCAGTTTTCCATTTTCCACCACCACCACGGCAGGATTTCCACGGGCCATGCTCTTCAGTTCGCTGTCGTCCATACGATAGATGGGATACGCAGCCATTGAAATGTCGTTCCACCAATGAATGTCGGCTTCTGTTGCCGGCGTAGCGGCAAACACCCTATAGCCCTGTGCCGTGGCATGGGCGCATATTTCATTGATGTCGAAAGAATAGCTGATGTTCACGCCTTTCAAGTCTGGGAATAGCAGCATCACCACCTTACCCGTGTCGGGCAGCACATCTTCAGTCACGTCCACACCATTATCATAGATAGCGATCGGGGAGTCTGTGGCGCTATCAGCAGGCTCCTTGCCTTTCTTATAGTGGCGTTCCACAAATTCCCATCCGTCTTCCTCGTCGGGCACGCTGTCGAGTGCGAACGATTTTTCTACGCCATTTTTCCTGTACACAAACACCATATCCTCGCCATTGCCGTCGGCATTAGCCGACACTCCTATCATGCTGCCCACAGGATAATGGGAGAAATCCACAAGTGGCTGAATAAAATAGCCATTGTAGGCCACACTGGCCACAAAAGCGAAAGAAAGTGCCCCCACCACCCAGTTCACTGCAGGGCCATAAATGCCATGAACCCTGCGGTTGAAAAAAGTGAGATACACCAGTGCCACCGTCAGCACCACATTCTTCCAGAA
>DLLC01000012.1:6941-7734 GCA_002476625.1 Porphyromonadaceae bacterium UBA7572
AGCACCACATTCTTCCAGAACGAGACCCAGTTGCTCATCTCAAAGGCCTCGCCAAAGCATCCACAATGCGGAATTCTGTCGGTGAGCGCCAAATCCAGCGTGAGGGGAAGCATCACGGCCATCATGCCTATGAGCAGCACAGGCGCACCCCTGCGGAATGATCCGGTGAGCACAAACGCCCCTAACATGAATTCAAAGGCCGCGAGCGCGAACGACAACCCGAGCGAGGCCGAAGCAAGGCTCTCAAACCCGTATGCGTTACAGTATTCTGTGAATTTATAAAATCCGCCCCAGGGGTCTATGGCTTTAGCCAACCCCGAGAACAGGAATGTGCCTCCAAGCGTTATGCGCAGAATCCACACCAAGGCATGGTTCCATTTCTTGTCGGCAATCCTCTCGCCCCATTTTGGTAGTTTAAATATCGTCATCTGTTATCACTCCGAGCCTTCATTATGGCGAATAAGCGCAAACACTGCATAGTTGATCATATCCTGGTAATTGGCGGCAATTCCCTCGCTCACAAGCGTCTTGCCATCCTGATTCTCAATCGACTTTGTGCGCTCCACCTTCGTGAGAATAAAATCGGCATAACTGCTGGGACGCATATCGCGCCACGCCTCGCCATAGTCGGTGTTTTTATTCACCATCAGGGCCTTTGTCTCTGCCACATATTTGTCGTAGAGCGAGATAGCCTCGTCACAAGTCATGTCTATGGTGTCGGAGAACCCTTTTTCAAGCTGAATCAGCCCTATCACGCCATAGTTCACAATGCCGATGTACTCCGAGTAGATGT
>DLLC01000012.1:7748-10564 GCA_002476625.1 Porphyromonadaceae bacterium UBA7572
GATGTCGTCGGCAATCTTCGCCTCACCATTGATTTGGATGGTGCGTATGCGCTTGGCATTGATAAAAATCTGGTCGGTAATGGTCTGCGGACGAGAGATGCGCCACGACGGTCCATAGTCAGCCATCTTCTTGATATAAAGGTCGCGGCAGGTGGCTATCACCTCATCGTATTGCTGTTTAGTGTTGGCCATAACAAATTTGTAATTTAATCATTCACGCAAAGTTACAAAAAAATATCGGATTGAATGGAGAGTGGCTGAAAGTAGAATAAATAAAAAGGTGTGAATACTGTGATCCACACCCATCATCTGATTTCGAAACCACTATCAGTACCAAAGAGTCTGATTAAACCCAAATCGGTCATTAGGGCTTGCGGTATTCCGGATTTTTAGAAGAATGTATTTTGCTTGTCTTTTAAAGAGTGACAGCGAGCTATTACCAATTAAAAACAAGCAAAAGGCTTCTTATAAAAGCCGAAAGACCGCAAGAAGTAATCAAAAAAACACTACACGGCCTAATGACCGATTTGGACTAAAAATTTCCCAAACTAAAAAGTGACTGAGTGGGCATTAGAAATACTGCCCTCTCTTTCTTATTTAATCATTTTTGTCACCTGCGTGGAACCGTTACCATATCTGGCCACCACAATATTTACACCTATAAACGGCTCATTTCCAACCCTTCCGAAAAGGTCATAATATCGCACACTCAGAGGTTGGCCATTTCTTGAAATATCGGCCACAGCAGTAGTCACATCATCGTGCCCCCAGATCTCATTGCCAACCGCATCTGACACATAATAGCAGTATTCACCTAAAGCATTCTTTGTTTTGTAGTAGAGCCTGACACGAAAACTTGCTTCAGGCTCTTCAGCATAAGAGCCAAACGTGCCAGAAGTGTAGTGCGTCACCTTTCCATTATGGTCGGTAATAGCCAAGTCTGCATCTCCCACGTTTTCTACAAATGGAGCGTATTCCGTCAGTTCCGTACTGGAATAGAACAAGAAGTCGGAGGAGCGACCACTCAAAGCCGGATATTCTTCCGCAGATGTGGCGCACGTGCGCCACACACGGTAGCCGCCACCTTCGTTAGTAAACTTCTGCTCGTCATCGGGTTGAACCATATTCACACTGAGCGTGCAAGAATAGTAGCGACAATTTTTCTCTTCACCATCAGCATGCACCTTGAAGATATATGGAGCCACCACTTTGTTCATCACGCTGAATCCAGCCCTCGCCATACAAGCCTCTGCCCTACTTGTGCCATAAGTATTCTGCTCACCCTGGCTATTTTGCACATTCAGCCCAAAGGCATAGTGTGATGCGCTTCCCGTTGACGATAAAAATGCGCAAAAACGAGGACGCGAGCCTGAAGCGACTGAAAAAGTTTCGGTCTCCACATCATTTATATATAGTGTGTTACTCAACATCGAATCATCGCCCCAGAGGCTGTGCGACACCGCTGCGCCTTCCGTGACTTTAAGACTATGGTCGATGTCGGCGGCGACCTCTTCCTGACTGTAGCCAGTCTTTGACTGATCGGCAATCCAGCGTTCGTAATCGCTCACCAGATAAGCAGAGGCCTTTGCCGCATACACGGGCACCGACACGGATGGCGTGAGCGCATCTTCTTTCACCATGTAGGTATAAGTGCCCGTCTGGTCACCGCCATCGGAAGTTGACGCGGCAAAGTAGTCGACTATCACTGCGCCATCTGCCATCGCGCCACTGTTCACGGTCGGCAAATTGTCGTAACGGTCCTCTTGCTCAGTGTTACCAGCCCAAGAGCCACCAGGATAAGACACAGTGTATTGATACACACCATCAGTCTTATGGAGCGTAAGAGAAGCCACTGTAGTTGCCACAGTGCCTGTGCCTGCAAGGCGTAGTATACTATAGGACTTTCCATCGTATGAATCAGCCCCCTGCTCAAAGCGGGGAGTGAACGTGATGGTGTTTTTATAAGAGTTCAATTGCTTATCAGGCAGGAATTTAGAACGATAATCACCACTGGATCCAAATGTGGGATCTGGATAGATTGGCGTGATTTTCACTTCCAGATACTTCCTTTCATTCGCGCTCGTGTTGGTATAGTTTGTAAAATAGGAATATGCGAAAAAAGGCGTCTTATCCCTTAATTCAGGCTCAATGTAGAAGCGCGTAAGTCCATCGTCACCCTTTGCACTGACCACTCCCGCAGTCTTTATCTCTTGAATATAGAGTTTGTCGTCGTTGGTAAAGTAATCCGGCATTGTCACCACATATTTATAGCCGCCATTCACCTGCTCGTAAGTGGCTTGCATGGTCCGAGTCTGCTCTGTCATCCAGAGACTGCCACCTCCGGGAGTGCTTATGCCAGTCATATCCAATTCCACCAAATGATTGGGATGGCACCAAAAACTATTAATATTTGGGCACTTCGACAAATCGAGCCGTTCAAGCTGATTTCCACCACAATAAAGCGTAGTCAGTTTCGGGCACTTAGTCACATCGAGTTCTGTAAGCTGGTTGTTATGGCACCAAAGGGTCGTAAGATTAGGATTATGAGTCACATCAAGCTCTTCCAGTGCATCGCCACAGCAATAAAACAGGTTCAAATTCACATTGGTCGAAACATCAATCATGCTCAATTTCGGGTTACTGTGCAGCCACAATGTGCGCAGCGCCCCTCCACAGTCGGTCAGATCCATACGCTCAAACTGATTATTGTCGGCATAGATTAGGTTAAGACTTGCACACCCGGTCAAATTAAGCAGTGACATGGCGTTGCCCCTGCACCACAAAGTCTCCAGCACAGGCTGGTGGCTCAAATCCAG
>DLLC01000012.1:10638-11521 GCA_002476625.1 Porphyromonadaceae bacterium UBA7572
CACACCTGAGGTGCCTCAATTTCACATTGGTCGTTAAATCAAGCGAAGGCAGTTGATTGTTGCTGCAATAAAGCTCCCAAAGCTCCGTGCTTGCCGCCACATCAAGAGAGGGTATGGCATTGTACTCACAGTCCACCTGCTCAAGCGCCGGACAGTTTTCAAGCCTAAGTGTGTGCATCTTCTCCGTGGCAGAAGTCCCATTGCTGCTGCAAATTAAAAATTTCAACTTTTGCTTATTGGCCAAGTCTAACGCCATCAAGCGATTTCCTGCGCACTCCACATGCTCAATGGCTGAATTGCTGCTAAAATCCAGCTCTGGAATCTGATTGCCTGAGCAGTTGAGCCAAAACAGGTTGGGATTTTTACTGATGTCCAGGCTCTGCATACCATTACCAAAACAGTATAGTTGCTGAAGATTGCCATTGTGCGTCACATCGAGCGAGTGCAGATTCTTATTGTCGCCCACATAAAGCCAAATTAAATTCGGATTATTAGCCACATTGAGCGTGCTCAAATCACATGCCAGCAAGCCAAGGATTTGAAGCGCCTCATTTTGAGTCACATCTACTGATGTGAGATTTCTATTGTACTCGGCATAAAAAGATAAGAGATAGCGATTCTGGCTCAAATCCACAGATTTAAGGTCGTTAAGATTTGAGGTGGCATTTTTTCCATTATTCAAATATAGCGACACAAGATTCGGAAAATAGTAAATTCCCTCAATAGAAGTGATGCCTTTTTCATTAAACCCCTCGTCCCAATAAGCCTGGGAATTTAGGATGGCGTCAGTAATTAAGTCGCCATCAGCAATCCCCAGCTTCTCTGCTATGGCCGCACGGAATTTAGCGTCAGGAAAGTGCTCTTCATTCAAAATCACCCCCGC
>DLLC01000046.1 GCA_002476625.1 Porphyromonadaceae bacterium UBA7572
GCGATATTTCGCGTCCGCCCCATGTACAGGAAATCAATACGGAAGAATAGAGATTAGAAGTTAAGACGAATGTCGAACATCTCTCTAACCCTTAGCCATTCTTCAAGAAATTAGATTTTTAGCGCCCCACAGACTACAATTGCGGGATTCCCTTGACAGAAGGGAATCCCGCAATTTGCCTTATAGCTTACTTTTTAAAAAAGATAATGCGCTACATTTTGATAACAAGTGTGATGCGCTTTTTTCCTGTACATTCACTATTCGTTGGTGTGGAAGTCGTATTTATGGAGTTTGTTCTGTTTTCCTTTTAATTCAACCCACACCTATTTGGCTAAATATTTGTCGCTTTTGAGAGGAGGGCTATCGGGCGCCTTTGCGGCGGTTGCACTCGCGGCACAGCATCTGGCAGTNNATTACGGCAGAACGGGCTGTTACGCCCAGTGAAACTCACAGCAGCGGGACTGTTCGGGACTTACACTCGATTCCATACCAATGCGGCTGCAAAGATACTGCTTTTTTTGTGATTGCACAAGCCTGTTTCTATTCTGACAAGGCAACCGCAAAACAATAGCATCATCAATCACAGGCTTACGGGACTCTCCTCTCACTTCGCACTCTTCCTTCTGTTGCACTCTCTGCACAGCATCTGGCAGTTCTCCTCTACGGTGCGCCCGCCGTCGCGCCATGGGGTGATGTGGTCGCCTTCCATGAATTCTATCCCTAACTCTTTGCCGCAGAGTGCGCAGCGGTGGCCTTGCCGCTCCCACACGGCGAGCTTGATGCTATCGGGAAAGGCGCGCAGGTCGAGGTGGCGCTCATCACCGGTGAGCACGTAGGGAATGATGCCTTTCTGGTTTTGTATCTCACCGTTGTCGCGAATAAGCTCGGCTGTGCGCTTCTCCAGGGCTGCGATGTCGAGAGGCTGCGTGTGGTAGGCATCATAGAGCTTCGCCCAGTCGAGGCCTTTCATGATGCCTTTGAATTTTTTGGGGTTGAAAGTGGCGATGGCCCAGTGCAGCACATTTTGAAAATAGCTCCACAGCGGTCCTGCGCCAGGATCGTGCTGGTGACGTGCCATATAGTCGACAGCTGTGGTGGGGTGTCCGGCGCGCGATTCATGTTCGGCCATCCACTCTAAGGCTTTTTTCAGGAAGTCTTGGCGTATGGGCGATCCGTTCACCAGATCCTTCCCGAGGCGGGCGGCTCCACAGCCCGTTTTGGAGAAGTGGCGCTTGGCGTCGCTCACAAAGGGGCCGGCATAGATGGCGTTGCGGATTTCCTGCTCGTTGAGTTCCTTGCCGGCAATGTTGATGGTCTTGAACCACGCTAATTTTTCCGACTCCTCGCCCTCGCACACGTAGATGGTGAGGCGGTAGTCGAGAATCTGCCGCTGCACGTCGGCAGGCTGGTTGAAGAAGTTTTTGAAATCGTAGGAGAATTTGCCTGCCACATACTCGCACAGCGAGAGTGTGCGCTGCTGTCCGTCCATCACCTCGTAGGGGCATTCGGCATCGTGGCTGCGCCGCACCCAGTACATCACGTTGAGCGGATAGCCGTGCAGCACGGTGGTGATGACGGCTTGCTGCTCCTTCTCGTTGTAGATAAACTCTCGCTGGTAGGGCGGCCGAATGTCGAGCAGTCCGTCATAGCCACGCACGCCTTGTTCCTCATTGTTGATGTAACCTTTGGTAATCTCACCAACGGTGACTTCTATTTGCTTGATGGTCATCATAGTTTTGTAAATTGTTTAGTGCTTGATGCGTTTGATAAATATTCTTGTGAATTGACGTTTGCCATTTACAACTGCGCATCCCCCTCTGTCTTCTGGATGGACTTTGTACCCGATTAACTTTAAAATTTCTTTTGGTGCAGAAGCTCTTGTATTTCCACTTGCTTGCCAAATGATTTCAAACTGATGCGGGCAATATTTATCTAAGAAAGTTAAAGGTACGCCCATTATCCCATCGTAGTCAAATGGAATATTTTGTGTTCTGTTCACATTGATTGCATCATAATTGTCATATTTAGGGTATTCATCAGGTGTGTACCGACAAACTAAATCGAGTTCTTCGTTTCGTTTTTGAATCTCTAAATTGGTGAACCATGTTACTCCGGATACACGAACCATCCCTTTCCTGTGGTCTCCTGCTGTGGCTATATCTTCGTATGGGGAGAAAAAATGTGCTGCCGCACCCTTAAATCCGTATCCGAGCCATACTTTATTTTCTTGAATAAGTGGAAATAAATCTCTGTATGTGATGTTCATTTGCCGTCCTACGATGATGAATTTCTTGTTGTACTTTATGAGTTGGGCAATGTATTCGCGGAATAGGGAGAATGGTGGGTTGGTGGCCACGATGTCGGCCTCTTGGAGCAGTTCTATGCATTCGGGCGAGCGAAAGTCGCCAGTCTGGAGTGTGCTCATCACATTACGGTCGTTTTGCAGAAGCAGACGCACGTCGGCGAGGTCCACCGCTCCATCGCCGTTCTCATCGGTCACTTCGGTGATTTCCACTTTGTATGCCACTTTTTTCGGCTCGTCGTCGTCGCCCTCGAAGTGGATTACCAGTTCGTGGCCCTGCACGGGCGATCCGTTGTAGCAGGTGCAGATGAGCTTTTTCAGCCCAAGCTGATTGAAGCGTAGCGCGAAGTATTTGAAAAAGTTGCTCTCGTAGGGGTCGTCACAGTTGCAGAGCACCACTTTTCCGCGGAAGTGCTGCCAGTAGTGCTGTAGCTCGCGCTCAATGTCGGACAGCTGGGTGTAGAACTCGTCTTTTTTTGCCGCCTTGGCGGCGTTAAGATTCCTGTTGGCCATAGGTTTGGTGTGATTGATAGTTAAAAAGTCTGCTTTTTGATTCAGTGCATGCCACTATCAATCACGCCTTCACGCAAAAAGGGCGTGATGCTCTTATTGCGTTCAGCTATGAGGCAGCCTCGGAATGGAAACCTCAACCCGTCAAATAAGAATGCACCACGCCCTATGGCGTAGATGCATTGCTATAAAATGACAGGTCAAGGCATTACATACCGAATGCCCGTTCACGAAATTATTTCATGCTGCGTTTGTGTTATTTCCAAAAAGTTTCCGAGGCTTTTGGCTGAACGCGAAATAATAGCGAATGCTCTATGTTGTTTTTAATCCACGATGTAAATGTATGCGAGTGAAAGCCGTAGCTTACTCGCCCACAGTGTAAAGTTACAAATAAAATTCAGAAACAATGGCCATTCCGGTGAAAAATCTTTTATTTTGCGCATAGGTGGCGCTCGATGGATTTTAGTGAACGGCATTTTAATTGTATATTTGTGAGTGAATGAGTATTACACAAGAACATAATATATATAAATCGAAATGAAAAAATGGATTGCATTTTTGGCGGCGGCGATGGGCGTGGCCGCCGGCAGTGAGGCTTGCACAAGCATTATTGTGGGCAAGGACGCGAGTGTGGACGGCTCGGTGATGTGCACTTACAGTTGCGACTCGTACGGCACTTTCCACCCGATGTATCACTTCCCCGCCGCCAAGCACGCGAAAGGGGAGATGCGCAGAATTTTCGACCGCGACAGCCGAGAGTATCATGGCGAGATTCCTGAGGCCCCCGTCACCTACAATGTGGTGGGCAATATGAATGAGTGGCAGGTGACCATTGGCGAGACCACTTTCGGCGGACGGCACGAGCTGGTGGACAGCACTGGCATTATGGATTATGGTAGCCTGATGAATGTGGCGCTTCAGCGCTCAAAGACCGCGTGCGAGGCCATAGGGGTGATGACTAATATTGCCGAGACTTACGGTTACAATAGCGAGGGCGAGTCGTTCACCGTGTGCGACCCTCGTGAGGCGTGGATTTTGGAGATGGTGGGCTGTGGCGCTGGCTCCAAGAGCGTGGCTTGGGTGGCGGTGCGCATTCCCGATGACGCTATCAGCGCGCACGCCAATCAGTCGCGCATTCGTAAGTTCGACCAAAAAGACAAGAAGAATGTGATGTATTCAAAAAACTGCATCACTTTTGCCCGCCAGAAGGGCTGGTTCAGTGGCAAGGACGCCGACTTCAGTTTTGCCATGGCCTACTGCCCGCCCGACTTTGGCGCACTGCGCTATTGCGAGGCGCGCGTGTGGAGCTTCTTCAATCATTTTACCGACGGCTTCAGCAAGTATCTGCCTTATGCCATGGGGGAGAATCCCGATTCCGAGCCTATGCCGCTGTGGGTGGTGCCTAACAAAAAGTTAGGCCTTCAAGATGTGCTCAATGTGCTGCGCGACCACTATGAGGGCACCCCGATGGCGCTCGACGCAGATCCGGGGCAGGGCATCTACGAAGCACCGTACCGCCCCACGCCGCTTTCTTTTGAGGTGGATGGCAAGAAATATTTCAACGAGCGGCCTATCTCCACGCAGCAGAGCGCCTTCGTGTGGATAGGGCAGATGCGCGCCCACATGCCCAGGGAGGTGGGCGGCGTGCTGTGGTTTGCCAACGACGACAGCAACATGGTGCCGTTCACGCCCGTGTATTGCTGCAGCACCGATGTGCCCGACTGCTACAAGGAGGAGGGCTGCGATGCCGTCACGTTCTCGATGGATAATGCTTTCTGGGTGTGCAACTGGGTGAGCAACATGGTGTATCCGCGCTACAGCATGATGATGCCCACGCTTGCCGCTGTGCGCGACTCGCTCCAAGCCGACTATTTCACCGCCCAGCCGCAGATTGAAGCTGAGGCTTTGGCACTTCAGGGCGCAAGTCCCTACCAGGCGGTGGCACGCCTCACGGCCTACAGCAAAGAGAAAGGCGCACAGATGCTCACCGCATGGCGCGCTCTCGCCACCAAGCTGATCGTGAAATACAACGATGGCTTGTGCAAGACGGAGAAAAACGGCAAATTCTTGCTGAAGAAGGGTGGATTCAAGACCGAGTTCACCCGCCCGGGCTACAGCGATAAGGTGAAGAAATACCTGATAGAGCAAACTGGTGACCGCTACGCCATTCCCGCGTGGGACAAGTCGGCGCATTGAAATTAGCTTCGATATTACAGAGTATAGTGTAAAAATGGAAAATCGGCAGGACATTCACACACGCCCTGCCGATTTATTATATGCTTCAGATAACGGATCGGAATCTTACCATGCGAAGATAGGGTAGTCCTTCATGATGGCGTTCACCTTCTGGCGCACGGCGGTGATGTTGGCCTCGCTTTCGGGGTCGCGGAGCACGGTGTCGATCAGTTCGACGATTTCGGGCATCAGCTCCTCTTTTGCGCCACGGGTGGTCATGGCCGGTGTGCCTATGCGCAGGCCGGATGTCTGGAAGGCGCTGCGAGAGTCGTATGGCACCATATTCTTGTTCACTGTGATGTCGGCTGCCACGAGTGCGTTTTCAGCCACCTTGCCAGTGAGCTCGGGGAACTTGGTGCGCAGGTCGATGAGCATGCAGTGGTTCTCGGTGCCACCGGAGCAAATTTTATAGCCCTTGTCCACAAAGGCTTGTGCCATGACAGCGGCGTTTTTCTTCACTTGTGTGGCGTAGGTCTTGAACTCGGGCTGGAGTGCTTCGCCAAATGCCACGGCCTTGGCCGCAATCACGTGTTCCAGCGGACCGCCTTGCACGCCGGGGAATACGGCAGAGTCGAGCAGCGACGACATTTTACGCACCACGCCTTTCTTGGTGGTCTTTCCCCAAGGGTTGTCGAAATCCTTGCCGAGCAGGATAATGCCGCCACGAGGGCCACGGAGCGTCTTGTGGGTGGTGGAAGTGACGATGTGGGCGTATTGCAGTGGGTTTTTGAGAAGACCTGCCGCAATAAGTCCGGCGGGGTGGGCCATGTCAATCATCAGGAGTGCGCCCACCTTGTCGGCAATGGCACGCATACGGGCGTAGTCCCAGTCGCGGCTGTAGGCGCTTGCTCCGCCAATGATGAGTTTCGGGCGCTCGCGCATGGCCACTTCTTCCATCATGTCGTAGTCCACCAGGCCGTCGCTCTCTTTCACGTCGTATTCACAGTCGTGGAACATCATGCCGGAGAAGTTCACCGGACTGCCGTGTGAAAGGTGACCGCCCATGGCAAGGTTGAGGCCCATAAACTTGTCGCCCGGTTTGAGGCAGGCGAGGAATACCGCCATATTGGCTTGCGCGCCAGAGTGTGGCTGCACGTTGGCATATTCAGCGCCAAAAAGTTTTTTGATACGCTCAATGGCTATGTTCTCGCTTTCGTCCACGCATTGGCAACCGCCGTAATAGCGGTGGCCAGGATAGCCTTCGGCGTATTTGTTTGTAAGGCAGCTGCCCATGGCCTGCATTACTTGGGGGCTTACAAAATTCTCGCTTGCTATCAGCTCCATGCCTTTGCGCTGTCGCTGATTCTCCTTCTCAATGATGCTGAAGATTTCGTTGTCTTGGTACATAGTTTGATTTTGTAATTTATTGGGTTGAAGTATTGTGATTAGTATTTTTCTTCCTTTTTTTCTGCACACTCCATCCAAATTTGCCCAGTCGCTCCCCAAGCGCATAGTATTGGCCGTGGCAGTAGGCCATGATACCCGCTTTCTCAAGGCTGAAAGCACCGGTTTCGGGGTCGATGTACTGGTCGTCGGCAATCACGTTCACCACTTCTGCTATGAACATGTCGTGTGTGCCGAGCCTCACAATCTCACGCACGCGGCACTCGATGCTCATCGGGGCCTCGTAGATGTAAGGCGCCTTCACCTTCACGCCCTCTACAGGCGTGAGGTTCATTTCCTTAAACTTGTTGTGGTCGCGCCCGGAGCGCACGCCGCACCAGTCGGTGGCGCGGGCCAGTCGGGCAGTGGTGAGATTGATGGTGAATTCCATGTTGCGTGTCACAATGCCGTGGCTGTAGCGCTCAGGCCGTATCGACACGTAGCACATGGCGGGGTCGGAGCAGATGGTGCCAGTCCAGGCGGCTGTGAACACATTGTATTCGTCAGGCGTGCCTCCGCACGTCACCAGCACCGCAGGAAGCGGATACACCATAGTGCCGGGTCGCCAGTTCTGTTTCATTTGTGCTCTGCAGTTTGTTGTATCTACAAAGATAGCAAATGTTTTTGGTTTTGCAAAAAAGCCACTCCCGATATGTGAGTATATTCAACACTGGAGTGGCTTTGTGTGGGTTATGTTGATAGGTGAGGCACGCATCTCGAGAGGTGCCACACGCTGTGTGGAGTGCTACTTCAGTGTGATTTCCGAAACCGGGGCCACGCATTCGCAGAAGTGGCAGCGGAGCGCCAGCGGGGAGCGCGACACCACTTCGAAGCAGGTGCGCATGGGCTCGTTGTTGCTGATGCACTTGGGGTTGGGGCACTTCACGATGTCGATGAGCTTGTCGGGGAGCGACACGGGGCGTTTTTCCACCACGTCGTAGTCCTTGATGATATTCACCACCGCTGTGGGGGCAATCAGGGCGATGCGGTTGATCATATCTTCTGGATACTCAATGTCGGCAATCTTGATAATGCCTTTTTTGCCCATTTCTGAGCTGTCGAGGTTGAAGCCGATGGTCACGTTGCTGGTGACTTTTTGCAGCCCGAGCAGGTCCACTACCTGAAATAGTGCCTCGCTGGGAATATGGTCGATAACGGTGCCGTTCTTCAGCGCGGCCACAGCTAATTCTTTCTTGTCTTTAACCATAGTGAGTGGATATATGTTTTATATATGATTATGTGTTGAGATAGCGATATGTGTGTATGATTTTATTCTATTCCTAAAGCGCGGCAGATGATGGCCTGGCGAGCGTAAAGCCCGTTTTTTGCCTGCTGGAAGAAGTAGGCCTTCGGGTTGTCGTCCACGTCCTGGCTGATTTCTGTGATGCGGGGAAGCGGGTGCAGCACCTTCAGGTTGGGCTTGCTGTGGTCGAGCATGGCGTTATGGAGCGTGTATAGGCTCTTGGTGCGCTCGTATTCCATCATGTCGGAGAAGCGCTCGCCCTGCACACGGGTCATGTAGAGGATGTCGCTCTCATTGATCACGTCTTCAGAGAATTCAGTGGTCTCGCGGTACTGGATGCCGTGCTCATCGCAGAAGCGCTTGTATTTTTCTGGCATTTTCAGCTCCTCGCATGCCACGAAGTTGAACCGGGGGGCCCAGTACTGCATAGCCTCAAGCAGAGAGTGAACGGTGCGCCCGTATTTGAGGTCGCCCACCATGGTGATCACCTGATTGTCGAGCCGCCCCTGTGTCTTGTAGATGCTGTAGAGGTCGAGCATCGTCTGCGACGGGTGCTGGTTGGCGCCATCGCCAGCGTTCACGATAGGCACGGGTGAAATCTCGCTTGCATACCGGGCCGCGCCCTCGAGGTAGTGGCGCATCACAATCAGGTCGGCGTAGTTGCTCACCATCATGATGGTGTCTTTCAGCGTCTCGCCTTTCGACTGACTGCTCGTCTTGGCGTCGCTGAAGCCGATCACACGCCCGCCCAGACGGTTCACAGCTGTCTCAAAGCTCAGGCGTGTGCGAGTGGAAGGCTCAAAAAACAGGGTAGCCACCACTTTCCCCTCCAGAATGCGCTGGTTGGGGTTCTTCTCAAATTCGGCAGCCTTGTGGAGCAGACCTACAATTTCCTCTTTGTTCAGGTCGGAAATAGAAACCAAACTTTTTTTGTCCATAGTGTGAGTGTTATGTGTTGAGAGGTGAATGCTAAAAAAATAGCCAACCGAGCCTTATGGGCTGACGATTGACTGAAAAAATTGCAAATTATAAACATAAAACCAACGGGTAGGGAAATGAAGAAGCCCCGTTTGCCCAGCAAAATGTGCCCGGCACAGCCTACGGTTATCAATTGCCCTACGTGTCATTTCGGGGAACAAAGTTAAAGAAAAAATCCCGAATAATCACACCCTGCACCCCCTAAAATCACATAAAACTGTCTTAATCTTAATTTAATCTTAATTGGCTTAACTGCCATATTTGATTAAAAAAGAGGGCGTCGGAGTCGTTAAATTGTTGGTTTTTCATTATTTTTGTAATCCAAAACGTTTATGGTTGAAAAAAGGCTGGCATTCAATAATGATGAAAGAAATAACGAATAACCCATTAAACGCAAGACC
>DLLC01000022.1:0-271 GCA_002476625.1 Porphyromonadaceae bacterium UBA7572
ATCTGGACCAACGTGAACAACCGCCTCACCAACTTGCTTATCGAGCAGATTTCTGCCGACCAGCAAGGCTTCAACTCTGTGTATATGATGCTCGACTCTGGCGCCCGTGGTTCGCGCGACCAGATTCGTCAGCTCTCCGGTATGCGTGGCCTGATGGCCAAGCCACAGAAGTCTGGCGTGGAAGGAGGTCAGCAGACCATCGAGAACCCAATTCTTGCCAACTTCAAGGAAGGCTTGAGCGTGCTGGAATACTTCATCTCCACCCACGGTG
>DLLC01000022.1:330-36527 GCA_002476625.1 Porphyromonadaceae bacterium UBA7572
CGTAAGGGTCTTGCCGATACCGCACTGAAGACCGCCGACGCCGGTTATCTTACCCGTCGATTGGTGGACGTGGCTCATGATGTGGTTATTACTGAGCAGGACTGTGGCACACTTCGTGGCTTGATTTGCCGTGAGGTGAAGAAGAACGACAATGTGGTGGCCACCCTCGGCTCGCGTATCGTGGGCCGTGTGTCGGTTCACGACATTATCGACCCAACCACAAAGAATGTGATTGTGAAGAGTGGCGAGGAAATCGACGACAAGGCTGCCAACCTTATCAACGAGCTTCCTATCGAATATGTGGAAATCCGCTCCGTGCTCACATGTGAGGCCAAGCATGGCGTGTGCGCCAAGTGCTACGGCCGTAACCTTGCCACTCACCGCATGGTGCAGAAAGGCGAGGCTGTGGGTGTGATTGCAGCCCAGTCAATCGGCGAGCCTGGTACGCAGCTTACACTCCGCACATTCCACGTCGGTGGTGTGGCAAGCAACATTGCCGCTGTAAGTAACCTCGTGTCGAAATACGATGGCCGTCTGGAAATCGATGAACTGCGCACCGTTAAAGACAAAGATGGTGTGGATGTGGTGATTGGCCGTATGGCAGAACTCAAGATTCTTGACAAGAACACCGATATGGTGCTCACCACAGCCAACATCCCTTATGGTTCTAAGCTGTTCTTCAAGTCGGGCGACGAAGTGAAGAAAGGTGATATCATCAACACCTGGGACCCATTCAACGCCGTTATCGTGAGCGAAGTGAGCGGCACCCTGAAATTCAACAACCTTGTGGAAGGCGTCACTTACCGTGTGGAAGTGGATGAAACTTCTGGCAACAGTGAGAAGATTATCATCGAGTCGAAAGACCGCACCAAGATTCCTGAAGCAATGTTCATCGATGAAAAGGGTGAGGTGATGAAGACCTACTCACTGCCTGTGGGTGCCCACTTGATGGCCGATGAAGGCGAGAAGCTGGGCGCAGGTGAAGTGTTTGTGAAGATTCCTCGCTCATCGGGCGGTGGCGCCGGCGATATCACCGGTGGTCTGCCTCGTGTGACCGAGCTCTTCGAGGCGCGTAACCCATCTAACCCAGCCGTGGTGAGCGAAATCGACGGTGTGGTGAAACTTGGCAAAATCAAGCGCGGTAACCGTGAAATTTCGGTTACAAGCCGCTTGGGCGAGGAGAGAAAATATCTTGTGCCACTCTCAAAGCAGATTCTTGTGCAGCAAGACGACTTTGTGCGTGCCGGCACACCACTCTCCGATGGCGCCATCACCCCTTCCGACATTTTGCGCATCATGGGTCCAACAGCCGTTCAGGAATATATTGTGAACGAAGTTCAGGATGTGTACCGCTCTCAGGGTGTGGGTATCAACGACAAGCACTTTGAGGTGATTGTGCGTCAGATGATGCGTAAGGTCACCATTCTTGAGCCAGGCGACACCCGCTTCCTCGAACTGCAGATTGTGGACAAGCGCGACTTTATGGAGGAGAACGACCGCATCTGGGGCAAGAAGGTTGTGACCGACGCTGGCGACAGCCAAGAAGTGCAGCCTGGTCAGATTATCACAGCCCGTAAGCTCCGCGACATCAACTCCGCTCTCAAGCGCCGTGACTTGAAGCAAGTGGAAGTGCGTGAGGCGCTGCCTGCAACTTCTGAGCAGATTCTGCAAGGTATCACCCGCGCCGCACTCCAGACATCAAGCTTCATGAGTGCCGCATCATTCCAGGAAACCACCAAGGTGATCAACGAGGCCGCTATCAAGGGCAAGGTTGACAACTTGGAAGGCATGAAGGAGAACGTGATTTGCGGTCACCTGATTCCTGCCGGTACAGGTTTGCGCGAGTGGCAGTCGATCATCGTGGGCGACAAGGACGAGTTTGCTCGTGCAGGCGCACCCGATGCCCTTGCTGAAGAGCTTGCAGGGCAGTCAGAGTTCTTGAAATAAATAGAAAAACACTCAATCTAATATAGGTCGCTTGAGAGCCGTATGGCTTTCAAGCGACTGTTTTTTTTCCCCCCCCCTCAGTGTAACCTTGCTTTCACCATGCACCTACACATTTGTGGAAAAAGAGTGCAGCTGTGATAGTATGTGAAAAAAAATAAGTAACTTTGTATCATTGATTTGGCGTCACATTTTAGCGTATGTGATGAAAAGGGAATCAGGTGAGAATCCTGAACAGACGGTGCTGCTGTAAGCGCTCCACAAGAAAAGCGTTGCTTCACTCAAATATGCCACTGATGGCCGTTTCCGCCATTTTCTTTGCTTTTGGCGGGGCGATGCGGGAAGGCGTGAGGCAATGTGCGCAAGTCAGAAGACCTGCCAAGTCGGATGGACTGCTGGTAGTTTAAGCAGCCCAAGAAGTACAAACAAAACACAAATTGCATAAGACCCGTTAGCTCTATGTATCGACATTTACTTACATTTATGATGGTGCTGTGCCTTGCCCTCACCTCTGTGGCGCAGCAAAACACTACTAAGCCTATTTCACGCATCGACTCCATGCAATATTTGGAGGACGTGGTGGTGTATGCAAAAAAACCGTATCAAGAGGTGATTCCAGCCCAGACATTGAGTGGCAAGCGCCTACAAGGGCTGAATAGCCACAGCGTGGCCGATGCCATCCGCTATTTCGCCGGTGTGCAGATAAAGGACTATGGTGGCGTGGGCGGTGTGAAAACCGTGGATATTCGCTCCATGGGCACTAATCACATGGGCGTGTTCTACGATGGCATTCAGCTTGGCAACGCACAGAATGGACAGATTGACCTTGGCAAATTCTCGCTCGACAACATCGACGAGATTTCACTCTACAATGGTCAGAAAAGTGAGATATTCCAGCCTGCGCGCGACTTTGGCTCGGCTGGAACCATCTATATCCGCACTCATCATCCACGGTTTTCCGATGGAAAGGCCGACAATTTTAATGTCACGCTCCGCACTGGCTCGTTTGGCCTTGCCAACCCCTCGGTGCGATGGGAGCACCAGTTTTCCAAAGCGCTGAGCATGAACCTCAATGCGGAGTATACCTACGCCACCGGTCAGTATCATTTCCGCTATCGCAAGAAGTTCAGCGACGGCACTCTGGCGTGGGACACCACCGCTGTGCGAAAGAATGGCGATGTGAATGCGCTGCGAGTGGAGGGTGGCCTTTTCGGCAACATTCCGCATGGCGTGTGGAACCTCAAATTCTATTATTACGATAGCGAGCGCGGTATCCCTGGCGCCATTGTGAACAATGTGTGGAAAACCTCGCAGCGCCAATGGGACCGCAATTTCTTCACGCAGGGCACGTTCAAGAAGGAGGTGAGCGAGCGTTATAGCCTGATGGTGAACGCCAAGTATGCGCGCGACTACATGCGCTTCCTCAACCCCGACACCACACTGCTTTACCTCGACAATAAATTCTGGCAAGATGAAATATATTTGTCGGTGGCCAATAAGTTCGACATCATGAAGAACTGGGAGGCCGACCTCTCGGTGGACTATAAATGGAATTACCTGAACGCCACGCTCGTGAACTTCGCCTACCCCACACGCCACACCGCGCTTGCCGCCATAGCCACTGCCTACACCTATCAGCGGTTTAAGACTCAGGCTTCGCTGCTCTACACCATGGTGAACGACCGCTCCACCGCGCGCAATGCGGGCAATGTGATGGCGCGCAACAGCAAGTGGATGCACAAGTTCACCCCTGCTGTGTTCTTTAGCTTTCAGCCATTAGAGGATTATGACTTCTATCTGCGTGCGTTCTACAAGCGCATATTCCGAATGCCCACATTCAACGACCTTTACTACACCGACATAGGCAACGCCTCGCTCAACCCAGAGTATGCCAACCAGTATAATGTGGGCCTGCAGTGGCAGACGGTGCGAGCCTATGGCTTCTACCGTGGTTTCCGCTTCACTGCCGATGCTTATTATAATTATGTGACCGACAAAATTATTGCCGTGCCAAAAGGCACTGGCATGTATCGCTGGATGATGATGAACATAGGCAAGGTGAAAATCCGCGGTATTGACCTCACGGCGCGCACTACGCTCAACTTTCCGTTCGACATTCTGGTGGACGTGAGCCTGAACTACACCTATCAGAAAGCTCAAGACTATTCAGATCCGTCTGACAATCTTGACGGCGGATCCTACAAGGGGCAGATAGCCTACATTCCTTGGCACAGCGGCAGTGCCACGGTGAATGCCGTGTGGCGCAAGTTCACGCTCAACTATAGCTTTATCTATGTGGGCGAGCGTTATCACAATAGCAGCAACATTCCTGCCAACCACGAGCAGCCGTGGTACACCCATGATATCAGCGCAAACTACACTTTCCGCCTTGGTGGTGTGAATATGAAGGTCACAGGCGAGGTGAACAACCTGCTCAACCAGCAATACGACGTGGTGCTCAACTACCCGATGCCCGGTCGCAACTATAAGTTAATCCTAAAATTTGACTTCTAAGATATGACACGCTATATTTTAATATTATTGGCAACGCTTTCGCTGGCACTCACAAGCTGCCGCAACGACGACATTATCTTTATTCCGGAAGAAGTGCCTACCACGCAGCCCGAATACACCGATGTGGAAGGCTTCTACCTGCTGTGCGAGGGGAATAAGGACTCTAATAAGGCATCGCTTGACTGGTTTGATGCTCGGACCGGAAAATACACCCGCAATATATATCCCCAAGCCAACCCGAATGAAGTGAAGGAAATGGGTGATGTGGGCAATGATTTAGGTATCTATGGTGGCAAGCTGTATGTGGTGGTGAACTGCTCCAATAAGGTGCTCGTGCTTGACAAGCGCACGGCGAAGAAGGTGGGGCAAATCAATATTCCCAACTGCCGTTATGTGAAATTCTATAAGGGCTATGCCTACATCACCAGCTATGCCGGGCCTGTGGAACTTAACCCCAATTACGAGCAAAAGGGATATGTGGCAAAAATCGACACTGCCACATTGAAGGAAGTGGATCGTTGCATTGTGGGCTTTCAGCCCGACCAACTCGACATTGTGAACGGCAAGATATATGTGGCAAATTCGGGGGGCTATATGTTTCCAAATTATGAAAACACGCTCTCGGTGATTGATATTGCCACTTTTAAGGAAGAAAAGCGTGTGCCGATTGACATCAACCTATACTTATGCAAGGGTGATCGGCATGGTGTGCTGTGGGTGGTGTCGCGCGGTGACTATTATGATGTGCCCAGCCGAATCTATGCCTACGACACCCGTAAAGACCGGATAGTGAAGATTTTTGATATACCGGCAAGCAGCATTTGGCTTGATGGCGATTCACTTTATGTGACTTCGGTTCAGTGGAGCAACATTACGATGACCAACGACATAACGTATGCCATCGTGGATGTGGATAAGATGGAAGTGCTTACACGCAACTTTATCACCGATGGCACAGAGCAGCAGATAAAGATACCCTACGGCATAGCAGTGAATCCCGTGACCAAGGACATTTATGTGGCTGATGCTAAAAATTATGTCACACCTGGGCGCCTTTATTGCTTTGGACAAGATGGCAAGAAAAAATGGGATGTACGAACGGGGGATATACCGGGGCACTTTGTATTTTTAGGAAAAAACATCAATGAACAATAATCAAAAAATTAACTAAAAGATGATGAGAGAATTATTTATAATATTAGCTGCGGTGCTGGCTCTTTCCGCCGAGGCAAAGAATGAGCCGTTCTTGACCAAGGTGTATGACTTTATGCCAGCTCCGGGGCAGTTTGTGAACACGCTTCCTGAATTCAATGCTGGTGACACGAAGGCTGATGTATTGGCTCGTGCGGCTGAATATATTTGTGGATATTATGACGTGGAAGATGGAGACTCCACTATGGTGTATAAACCGTCTATGGTAAGCCTTGGCGGCTTTGGCGGCTATGTGGTGGTGGGGTTTGACCACCCTGTGGTGAACGTGAAAGGCGACTATGATTTTCAGATTTTCGGTAATGGCTTTTTTGCAACGGGTTCTTCTGCTGGCGGCAGCAGCGAGCCGGGTATTGTGATGGTGAGCTACGATGCCAATGGCAACGGCATCCCCGACGACCCTTGGTATGAGCTGGCTGGCAGTGAATACAATTCGCCAAAAACACAGCACAATTTCACTATCACCTACTACAAGCCTGACGAGAACAAGGAAAAAACTCCAGACCCCATAGTCAAACCTATTATTGATAACACTTATATAAGGTGGACCAGTAATGATGTGAATCCCGACAGTGTGAGCGGATATGTGTATAAGAATCAGTATCACTCCCAAAGCTACTGGCCACAGTGGGCGGAGGGCGAGACACTCACTTTTACAGGTACAAAACTTTGCAACAACGCAGAGGATAAGAGTGGAAGAGGCTCATACTGGGTGCAGTACTGCAAGGATTGGGGATATGTGGACAACCGTACCGACTATGACCCCTATTCTCCTCGTGAGGACATGGACACTGCACAGATGAATCGTGGCTTTAAGATTGACTGGGCTGTGGATGCCGATGGTGTGCCTGTGCACTTGCCGATGGTGCACTTTATCAAAGTGTATAATGCCATGAACCAGTATTGCGGCTGGCTTGGCGAGACCTCCACCGAGGTGGCTGGCGGTATCGACTTCCACCCACAGGCTGTGGCACCTCAAGTGCTGAAAGGCGATGCCGACGGCAATGGCACTGTGGATGTGAGCGATGTGACGATGGTGATTAACCGCATCTTAGGTCAGAAATCAGCCGGCTACAATCCGCTGGGCTTCGACCTTGACGGTAATGGTGCCGTTGACGTGAGTGATGTGACGTCGCAGATTAATGTGATTTTACAATAATAACTTTTATAAATTGAATATGAAGAAATCTTTACTTTTCATGGTGGCTGCTTTTGCGGCTACTGCTATGTCGGCCACCGACTATGTGCTGGATTTGAGCGCACCTGCCTATCCGGAAGTGATTAACTATACCGCAAAGGGCAACGCCCAGGTGTGGACCGACACCTACAACGAGGAGGAATACATTCTGGAGTTCTCCCCATTCATGTTCAGCCACCTGTCAAGCGGGTCGAGCTGGAACGGCACCTACTGGGACGGATTTACTCTGGTGAAATGTGCCGACAACGCTGCGCAAACCGATTGGATTACCAACCAGTGGGGCATTATGGCCGCCGGTGGCATTGGCGCTCAAGGGAAGGCTGACGCCAGTGTGCCCTATCTATATGCCTATTGCCCCGACTTTATGGGCACAAGCCTGTGCACGATGATGTATGACGATGAGAAAACTTATTATGCCAAGGGTATGTATGTAAACATTTCGGCTTACAGCTATTATGCATGCAAGAATGGCATTTCTCCAGCCAATGCCTTCACCAAGGAGGGCGATTCCTTCAAACTGACGGTGTCGGGCAAAAATGCGGCAGGCGAGGAAAAGTCGTGTGCTATCGAACTGGCTGGCTATCATAATGGGAAGTTCTCAGCCTTGACCGACTGGACTTGGTTTGACATGACTTCGCTCGGTGCTGTAAAGGATATGGCGTTCACGCTCACAAGCACCGATAATAGTGCCTATGGAGCCAATACGCCTCTCTACTTTGCTCTCGACAAACTCACCGTGAGTGATGAGCCTCAGGTGCCTACTGCAGTTGACGACGTGGCAGTGGCTAAGACGGTGGCTTCGGTGAAGTATGTGAACTTGGCTGGCCAGATGAGCGATGTGCCATTCTGTGGCGTGAATGTGAAGGTGACTACCTACACCGATGGCTCCACACGCTCTGAAAAGCTGATGAAGTAAAAATTATCTCGGTAATCCTCAAAACGAACAATGGCACCTGTCCAATCACGGATGGGTGCCATTTTGGTGTTACTATATATATTATTGTGTTTGTGCTTGGCAAATTGAGTTGCCTATTGGATTATCTTTTTGATGGCAGTGTGGCTGCCGTCGGTGTAAGTGGTGACCATGATGTTCACACCGCTGAAAGGCTCGTCGCTGCTCACGCCAGCCACGTTGTAGTATTTGACTGATGCCACAGTCTTTTCCTCTACGTTGGTGTCGGTGATGGCGGTTGGCGTTTTCTCGCTTTGGGCAAACATTACCATGGCAGGGAACCAGTAATTGCCGTCGAGCTTTAGCTGGTTGCCCACTTCCTCGCCGTTCTTATTGTAGAAGTGCAGATAATAGTTTTGTGAACTGTATTGCTCGAAAGTCACTACCACAAAATTGCCGGTGTAGGGGTCGAGGTCGCACACGTTGCCGTACATATACTGTCCGTCAGGAAGCGTGATGAATGTTTCGGTGAACTCGCCAGAGGCCATATCGTATTTGCTGATAAAGTTGCCACCATCGGCTGGAGCATAGTAGAGCGCTCTGTTTTTTACATCTACGGCAGGAGAAGTCTTCTTCCATGCGAAAGAAGAATTCTGGCACGCCATCGTCACTGCCACTGGAGCTTTAGGCTCCATGCTTTGCGTGTCGATTTCCACTAACTGTTCGGTGTCGGAAGCTGAAGGCGTGCCCCATGTGCAGGTGTTGATGGCCACCCACACCTCATTGCCCACCTTGAATATGGTGCCGGTGCCACTGCCAGTCGCGATGGTTTTCACAAGCTGGTCGGTTCTGGTGTCGATCACATATACGCCCTTATTGAGCACGCACACGAGAAGCTTTCCGTTAACTTCCACCATTTCGCCAGGCTCGCCGGCGTCAGTGCCAGCGATAGGGGATTGGGTGATAGAGGCAGTGGTGGGATTGAAGATGTAGATACCTTTGGTACTGCCCACATACACTTTGGTGTCGCTCAGCGGATAGCATGCGCGGGTGTCGCCACCGCCGCCAAATTCGGTAATGCTGTGCTTTAGCCTCAGCGTCTTGCGGTCGGCAATGTCGAAGCGTCCGCCAGTGTTGCCATAGTTCTGCTTGGAGCAGAAATAGATGTTATCGGCGTCCTGTGTGCAGAATTGGGTGGTGTTGCCGAGCGTCTTGCCTGGGTTCTCTTTTTGGAATACACGATACTCCATAGCGGCATCGTCGTAGGAATAGAAATTGACGGTGCTTGCGTTGTGGCCATACCAGTCCTCGTTCAGAATATACACGCCATTGGTGTAGTCGGCAAAAGCGCTTGTCGCCAAGGCCGCTGATGCGATAACCGTGAATAGTGTTTTCATAACGGTGGTCAAATTATTTGATTACCTTAACAGCGCTTGTTGTGCCATCGGTGTAGGTGGTAACCACGATGTTTACGCCACTGAATGCTTCGCTGCTTGACTGGCCGGCGAGGTTCACGTATTTCACGTTAGCCACAGTCTTGGCGGCGTTCACATCGCTCACTGCGGTAGATGTCTGGTTAGAAGGAGCCGACACGAGTGGACCCCAGTCGTTCTTTCCTCCTTTGAATGGTGAGAACATCCACATGTCCCAGCAGTTGTCAGTGAGCTTGCGGCCACTTGCGCCAGTGCTGGCATATCCTGGCTTTTCTGGACTGGTGGCCACCCAGTAGCTCCAGTAGCCTTTGCTCATCCAGCCGCTGTTCCAGTAGTCGGCGTCGCTGGCAGAGACATAATTGTCAAAATTGTTGGTGGAGCTGATGAGGTAAACGCCTCTCTCGTCTGGCTGCACAGCATTGCCATCGGCATCGTTGAGGGTGAAACCGTTGTTATCTGCGTCCCATCCGAAACCACCAATGGCTGCGCCATAGGCTGTGGCTCCGGCGGCGAGCACGAAGAAGCGTGGGTTGTTGGCTGCAATGTCGTAAACCATGTCGGCGCCGGTCTTCTCACCATCGAAGTGGTAGCCAAACACCAAGGTGTTGTCGTAGCCGGTCCATTTGATGGCAAGCACAGCGGTGTTGCTGCCTTCTCCGCTCCAGTTCTTAATGTCGCTCACGGAGAAAGAGGCTGCGTTGGCTGGGGCTTTCTTGATTTCTTTGGTACGAACCACATTGGGCTGTTGTGCCACCATAGTGGCAGCGCAGAGCGCTGCAAGGATAAGGGTGTAAATTTTTTTCATTTCGTTGAGTTTTTTTATTTTTGTTGATAAATAAGAATTGCGTAACTCATAACTAATGTTTTAGGATTCCGTGGGGGGGGGAAAGGGGCACAAAAGCTGTGTCATATGGCGAGTGGCGGCATCTGTTGGGCTTGCCGACGGCCATAGGAGTGTGCGCAGACAGAAACCACACAATATATAAAGTGGCTTTTGATGTGTAGGGGTAATTTCTGCGACTACATCATTCAGTTTGTTTTGCGCCTCGGTCCATATCCACGTGAACCATAACAAGGCTTTATGCGGAGGTAGGTATTCTGACTTGTTTCCGTCGCTTCACGCCTTCCCAGTGATGATGTAGCCGCCAAAAGAGGAGCAAAATAATTACCAGTGGCTTTATTATGATTGTGAAACGACAAAAGTTATACTTTGGAAACTCACAGCAGCGGGACTGTCCGGGATTCTCACCCGATTCCCTATTAAACTCTCTTTGTGATTAAGAGTGCCTCACATATAAGTTTTGTCGGTGCAAAGGTAGTAATATTTTCTAAATCGGCAAAAATATGCGCACCACAAAAAAAGCCGCGCGCCTTTGAGTGTCTGGCGTGCGGCTTTTTGCCTGTGCTTGGCCAAAAGGGGATTTATTCCTCCACTTGGCGGAGCTTCTGAACGTAAATGGCCTTGGCCATCTTCTTGCGGTTGATTACTGATGGCTTGTCGAACTGCTGGCGTGCGCGAAGTTCTTTCACGATGCCAGTTCTTTCGTATTTACGTTTGAATTTCTTAAGGGCGCGTTCAATGTTTTCGCCTTCTTTTACTGGAACTACGATCATAATTCTAAAAAGTTTTTTTTAATTGTTTGTTATAATAATTATTTGATGTTTTGCTTATTTTTTTTACTTCCGCAGCTTAATGCATTGCACATGCGGTAAACATACTGAGACTGTGGGCAGTGGTACAGCCTTTTAGTAGCCGTGGGGGAGAAGCGTGGCTAATGTCCTCGCCTTTTCCGCTTGGTTTTGCTTTTATGTATGAATGTTGGGCTTTTCCCGTTAGAAATGTTCATCATCGCATCATCACTCCGCCATTTTGAATGTATAGCGAGTGGCTTCAATGATTGACGTGGCGTGGTACGGGTCCCTACGCCTATAATCTGATGGGTGATATGTGTGATTAATCTGTATGTCTGTTGGGGTAAAAATCAACCTCCTTTCAGTTTTCGGGTGCAAAATTAGTAAAAAAAAGCGGAATGGCAATTTCTTTTCCGCCAAAATCAGCGCTTTACCTTGAAAATATGTTAATTTTTTTCGGTTCATCGTTCTGAATGAGATGTCTCATTTTTTTTTTGAAGTGAAATGCCTATTTTTGTGATTGCTAAAGAAGCTTGACTATAATGGTGGCACGGAAAATATTGTTTGTGGTGAGCGCGTTAGCGCTGGCTCTTGGCGCATTTGCGCAGACCGACACCTCTATGCGCTTTAAGCCAACGCTGCCGCCGTCGGTGGCGATGAAGGTGGTGGGCGCTTATCCGCAGTTCTCCATCATGATGCCTAATATAGTCAGTCCGAAGTTGAACAACTATCTGCCACCCGAACCGCTCAAACTATCCAACAAACTTTCGGACCTCCCCGACAGCCTTAAGACGGCTCCAGAGCTGAGCGTGAAACCACTGGTGTATCGCAGTGAGAGCAAATTCGACTTCAGGGGCAATCCCTTTGTGCACGACTGGAGCGCTGGCGGTGAAGTGCTTAGGCTTGCCGATGGATTGAGTGTGGTGGGCAGTGGAAGCTACACCGCATTGCCTGCTTTAGGCACGATGGGCACGGGTAGTCTCGGATTCCGTGCCACGCCCACCGAGAGGTTCACGCTTGGCTTCGGCGCGAGTGGCGTGAAATATCACATGGGCCGCTCGGCGTGGAATGATTTCGGCCTTTACTTGAATGGCAGCTACAAGCTCACCGACCGCTTGAGTGTGAACGCTTTCGGGCAGTATTACTTCGATAAAAGATTTCACTCTGTGGCTGCGATGGGCTATATGCAGAGCGCGGTGTATGGCGGTTCGCTCGACTACCAGTTCTCTGACAGCTTCAGCTTGGCAGTTGGGGCGCAGCGCTACTACGACGCTTACACCCACACTTGGAAGACCGTGCCCATCGTGGCGCCTACATTCAAGATTTTTGGCGCGCCACTGTCGGTCGACGTGGGCGGACTGCTTTATAATATTGTGGAAACACTCATCAACAATGCCCGTGAGGGCAGCAGCCACCATTATTCCGCACCTTCGGGCTCGTGGAGTTCTTCCCCCTCCAGTCATTTCCAGAGCCGCCGCGCCCAAGGTGGCGATATCCGGTAGCTCATTCTCCAGCAGAAAAAAGTTTGCGAAAACACTTGGTTTGTGCAGTTTTTCACGAAAAACCGCACAAAATATCCTTGTGGGTGTTAGTTTGAATTTGTGGCGCATTGGTTTGTTTGAAATTGTCTGAAAAGTGTCATAAAAATTTAAATTTATTATTTGTTTTTGTGGTTATTGTTAATAATTATGATTAACTTTGCTTCTACAAATAAAAAAGAATGCCACTTTTTTGGGGAATATTATAGATAATTTTAGCGAAGTAGAGGATATGAGATTAAAAAATGCAAGGAAAATGTTGAAAGCCGTGTTGGCGGCAATGGCTCTGGTAGGCGGTTATTCGCAAGCCTTTGCCGTGGAGGCATGCCCTGATCCGGCAACCGTTACCCAGCCCGATGGATCCACCATTACACTCTTGCTTCATGGCGACGAGTGGTTCAGCTACAGCACCACAGTAGATGGCTACACTGTGGTGAAAGACGAGGCTGATGGCTTCTTCAAATATGCGGTGCTGAACCATGATGAACTTGTGGCAGGCTCCATTGTGGCGCACGACGCGGCCAATCGAACGGCTGTCGAAAAAACGGCACTCGAGGGTACTCCTCGCTATATCTCTCCTGATGCAACTACGGTGGCATCCATTCGCGCCAAGCGCCGGCTGCATGGCACCACCGGACGCTATGACTACAAAAACTTTCGAGGCTTAGTGATTCTGGTGGCCTACAATGATTGCCCATTCGTGTTCAGCGACCCTCACACCTTATTCAATGATATGATTAACCAGCACGACTACAAGGGGTTTATGAGCAACGCGCAGTTTCCAGAGCTGATTCCTTACACAGGCTCGGTGCGTGACTATTTCTACAGCAGTTCGGCAGGACTGTTCGACCCCGTGTTTGACGTGGTGGGCCCGGTCACCATTGACTATTCGCAGTATTCTGCATTGAAGTCGAACAATGCGCAGGCACTCGTGAGCGCGGCCTTGACAGCCGCCGACTCGCTGGTCAACTATAAGGACTACGACCGCAATGGCGATGGGGTGGTGGACATGGTGTTCTTTCTGTTTGCCGGCGGTGGCAGCAACTTCTCTGGCAACGACAGCCGTCTGCTGTGGCCCCATGCCTCCACGGTGATGGGCAAGTCGCTCGACGGCGTCAGCTTTGGCCGGTATGCCTGCTCCACAGAGCTTTACGGCCGTCCGCAATCGGAAATTATCGATGGCATTGGCACCATTTGCCATGAGTTCAGCCATGTGCTCGGCCTCCCTGACCTTTACGACACCGACGGCACCGGCAGCGGAGGCGCAAGCGTGACCCCTGGCCGATGGAGCTTGATGGCGCAGGGTAGCTACCTTAACCAGAGTCGCACCCCATGCGCCTACAGCACCTACGAGCGCTATGCGGCAGGGTTTATCACACCAGAAAGTTTGACTAAAAAAGGGGATTACGCCTTGCCTGCTATCACCACTTGCAACAAAGGTTATCGCCTTGAGAGCAACACACCCAATGAGTATTTCCTACTCGAGACACGAAAAAAGGAAGGCTGGGACGCCTATCTGCCCGGTGAGGGAATGCTGGTTTGGCGTGTTGACTCCACCAATGCCAACGTGTGGGAGAACAACAAGGTGAACTGTGATCCCTCACACAGCTATTATCAGCTGCTGCGTGCCACCAGTGGCACCACTGATTCAGGCGCCGACCCATTTCCTGGAACTGGTGGCGTGACCAGTATAGACGGCACCACCACACCGAGCCTTAGCTCCTGGAGCGGCTTAAACAGCGATTTCTCCATCTCTAATATAGTCCGCAGCACCGACGGCACAGTGCGTTTCCATCTTGCCGTGCAGCAGTTCGCCACCTATGTGGAAGATTTTGAGAACGCTACGGTGAGCGGTGCAACCCTAACAGGAAAATTCGCAGCGTGGACGCTAAAAAACGGAGCAAAGCTGGCGTCGACCGCAGGCGAGAACGGAGGAACTGGGCGGGCGGCATGTTCAATGGTACGCAGCAGCGAGCTGATTAGCGATAGTCTGCCATGGGAAATCAACTCTTGGTCGTACAAGTTCTTCAACCCCACGTCGTCGTCCACCATTGTCCGCACCTACTATCGCACACCCGACGCCACCTCGTGGTCGTCGCTCAAAAATGTGGACGGCCTTGAGTCTGTGACGGTGGGCGCAGGCACAAGCGCCGATTTCAGTTTCTTCACTCAGCTGCCCAAAGGCACAGAGGTGCGCATTGTGGAATACACTGGAAATCGTGCCTCCCTATGCTATGTGGACGATATTTCATTCGTAGTGCCTGTGGAGGAGCAAACCACCAAGGGCGACCTGAACGCCGACGGCAATGTGGACGTGACCGATGTGACGATGCTCATCAATGCCATTTTATCACCCACCGACCTCGCTGGGGCAGACGTGAACGGCGATGGGGCTGTGGACGTGACCGATGTGACCCAACTTATCAATATCGTGTTAGGCAATTAGCCTCACTTTCCCCCACACGCCTGTGGGGCACATCCTCACGGCAAACCAAGCCAGCGACAATATTTGTAAAATACATATCAATTCATTTTTTTATTAACTTAATTCACAACACAAGATGAAAAGACTCAACTCTTTTTGGGGACTGCTGACGGCCATGGCCGTCACAGCCTTCAGCGCTCAGGCGCAAGAGGAGGTTTCGCAGTTGCGTGCTCCTGTCAATCAGGATGCTCCAGCCTCGGTCGTGAATACGGTGAAAGGAGGCTCTGCCACCTATATGGTGAATGAGGCTTCCGAACTCGTGCCGATGACCGACTTCAAGGCTGCCGCGGCTACCGAAACCCCGACGGCTGCCAAGAGCGTCAAGAAAGCCCCTCGCAAGGTGGCTTCGGTGAATGAACTTGCTGGAAGCTACGTGCTCACAGGCAAGTCGATGCTTACATCGGGCTACAATGGTGTGGCCGTGACCGTGACAGCGGTGGGCACCGACTCCATTGCCATGGCCAACTTCTGGGCAAAAGGCTACAGCACCGTGGTCAAGGCCAAGGTGGACGTGGCCACAGGCGCTATCACCATCCCTTACCAGGTGATGGGCCAGCATGAAACCTATGGCGACATCGTGTTTGCCAAGACGAACCTCAACGATGGCTCGCCACTGGATGGCGAAGCTGTGGCAGGCGTAATCACTGCAGATGGCGTGATTCAACTCAGCGATGCGTGGGGCGCCTACGTTAAAGCCTCTGCCACCGCCACATCATGGAGCTTCTTCTCGGTGGTGCGCGGCACTGAACTTGAAAAGTGCAACGCCGTGTTCACAGGCAAGAAGCACAACGGCGGCGACACCGAGTCGTATGGCGTGGTGTTTAAGCAGACTGCAGAGAATGTGGCTGAAATCAAAAACTTGGGCGACTACGGACAGACTGTGAAAATAGAGCTCAAGCGCAACAAGACAGCCTCTATTCCTTCTTCACTGATTGCCTACAACTCAACGTATGGCGATTTCTATTGCTATAACCTCGTTTTCAGCGAAACGGGGGCAACCCTGAACACCGACGATGCCGTCACTTCCGTGTCCACCAACCCTAAAAGCCTTGAGTGGGCAAACTGGGGCGTGGTAACCGGAACCACCAAAGGCTCTCGCTACTTGGTGTCGGCTTATGACTCCTGCGGCATCACTACGAGCACCGACATCGTGTACCCAACGCTCAGCGTGACCGAGTTCCAGGGCGAGGGCACCGAGGCGAGCCCTTATCTGATTAAGACTCGCGACGACCTTATCCTCTTGAGCGACAAGGTGGCAGAAATCACCGATTTCGACTGCACCACTCCTCCGCTGACCGCTAAATACTGCCGTGCATTCTTGGGCAAGTATTTCCGTGTGGAGAACGACATCGACATGGGTGGCTATAAGTTCACCCCTATCGGTGATGACTGGCAGCACATTTTTGCCGGCACCTTCGATGGCGGCAACCACACCATTAAGGGTCTGTATGTGGATAAGAGCACATCTTACGCAGCACTCTTCGGACGCACCGACACTGTGGCTGTGATCAAGAACCTGAACATTGAAAACGCTACAATCACCACCACGGCCTCTTATGCTTCGGCTATCGCAGGCTGGTCGCTGGGTACAATCCAGAATGTGTCGGTGAAAAACTCCACCATCAGTGGCGACGGCTATGCTGTGGGCGCTGTGGCTGGTATCACTTACGCTATCAGTGACGCTAAGGTGGAAAACTGCCAAATCAATGGCAAGTATGGCTACACTGGCGGTGTGGCTGGCGAGGCACATGCCCCTATCACCAACTGCTACGCCAAGAATGTGAAAATCGTTTCGGCTACTACCAGCAGCGACACTCCTGGCCTGCCAGTGGGTGGTGTGGTAGGTAACCTCTACTATGCTGATATGGAGAACTGCTGGTTTGCCGGCACTATCGACGGAAGCTCATTGCTGTCGCAATATCAGTCGATCGGTGGCGTGGCAGGTTTCGCATCGGCCTCTACCGTTAAGAACTGCTTTGCAGTGGGCAACCTGAGCACCTATGGCCCCGGCGCTATCGTGGGCGGTATCGTGGGCTTCTTGCGCGGTAATATTGAGAACTGCTTCTTCAATGGCCGCGTGGATGCCATGTCGGCCCGCTCCTCTGGTGGCGCAGTAGGTCGCCTTTGCGCTTACCGTGTGGCCACTGGCCAACCACTCACCGAATGCAAGATGACCAATGTGTACTCTGCCGGTAGCGTGGTATCGGAAACTTACCAGTACCAATCACAAACCGACGCTCAGAACAATGAAATCATCGGTGTGATTCTGAATGGATCAAACCCTGTACTTACTAATGTGTACTTCGACAAGCAAGTGGTAAGCCTTACCAACTCGGCTTACGGTGTGAACACCGACCAGCTTGTGGGCGCACAAGGCCCTGCCGGCTTCGACGCCAAGGCCTGGACCTTTACAGAAGGCCGCTATCCAGCCCTCACCACATTCAAGGACCTCGATGCTTCGAAGGTGGCCACTGTGGCTGTGGTGATGCCAAATGGCGCTACTTTCGACAAATTTACAAAGAGCGCCACTCTGAACAAGGACGCATCAGTGGTGGTGGGCTTCCTGATGGGTACTACCCTTCGTAGCAAGGGCAACTATGCAAGCATCAGTGGCAACACGATCACTCTGAATGAGAATGGCGAATTTGGCAACGACACCTTGTTCTATGCCTCAGCTTCCGACAATTACGTGCGCTATTACCGCATCGTGAAGGTGGCTCCTATTCCTTATGAAGGCGGCGGTGTGGCCGAAAATCCATACCTTATCAAGACAAAAGCCGACCTCGTGCTTCTCTCACAACTCACTACCGTGAAGAAGCAGCTCTTCCCCGAGACTTACTTCAAGCTCGCCAACGACATCGACCTTGAATACGACGAGGCATTCCTCGGCATTTGCGCAAACTCCGACGATGCCCACAACTACTTTGCTGGCTCTATCGACGGCGACGGCCACTACATCCACAAGATGAAATTCTATCCAGTGGTATGGAAGACCGAAGGCACAGCCACCTCTTGGGGTACGCTCAACACTTCCGACTGCAAGGGCTACAAGGGCTTTGTGGGTCGTCTGTCGGCTGATGGCGTGGTGAAGAACGTGAACATAGCCTCTGACTGCGATTTGAAATACTTTGCTACTTCTGGCGCAGTGGTGGGCTACAACAGCGGTCTGGTGGAAAACTGCCGCAACTATGCCGATGTGCTTGGCTACTCATGCTGGGTAGGCGGTATCGTGGGCCAGAACCTCAAGGAAGGCAAGATTCGTAACTGCTACAACGCCGGCCACATCGTGGGCGGCTACGGACAGGTTGCAGGTATCGCCGGCGCCACTTACAGCATCATTGAGAACTGTATGAACGTGGGCCGTGTGGAGCTTCGTCAGCTCGCCACCAACTTCGCCACCCAGCTCCAGTCGGCTGGCGGTATTGCCGGCACTTCGTCGTCGGGCGGTAAGTTTGTGAACTGTGTGAACGCAGGTACAATCACTGCCCAGATTAAGCGTGTGGGTGGTATCGTTGGCTTCTGGGGTCCTGTCACCTCTACCACTGCCAGCCATTACCTTAACGATATGATTAACTGTGTGAACTATGGCACCGTTTATTCGCCAACTGCTTCGACCAACGGCGCCCTCGCCGGCGGTGAGAGCCAGAGCGACTCGAAGGACATCAGCGGTAACTACTGGGATGAGCAAATTCTCGACATCAATCCCGATGCAAATGCAGCTCATGAGGGTATGAACGGCGTGGAGACCAGTGTGCTCACTTCTGGAAAGGCTCTTGATGGCTTCGACACCTCCATCTGGCAATTTGAGACTGGCAAGTATCCAGTGCTCAAGGCCTTTGCAGATGAAGACATGGTGAAAGAGGCTTGCGCTGCCAAACTTCTTGTGCCTGCCGGTGTGACAGTGAAGAACCTCACTGCCGACGCCACAGTGGAGAATGGCACCCCCGTCCTTTCACAGGGCACCAAGTTCACCCTTTCTGGCAATGTGGTGAAGGGCATTCCATCCACAGAGGATGTGGTGACCGATACACTCACTATTACTAATGGCAAATTCGTTAAGATTATCGCACTCTCTGCAATGCCAGTGAACCCACTTCAGGGTGCCGGCACTGCAGCCGATCCATATCGCATCACCACTCCTCAAGAGTGGAATGCTTTGGCAAGCTTTATGTCGAAAACAGCCAACAACCTCCAAGGCGAATATGTGGCTGTGATGAACGACATCGACTTCACCGATGTGGCTGAGGGCATCACTCCTATTGGCAACGACGGTGTTACGCCATTCGACGGCAACTTCGACGGTAAGGGATTCTCCGTGAAGGGTTACTCTTACAAGACCAAAGTGGACGGCGAAGGCGCGCTCTTCGGCACTATTGGCGCTGAGGGTGTGGTAAGCAACATCACCTCTGCCGGTGAGATCACTGGCGGACTGGGTGGCGCTAAGGGCACTACCAAGCTCGGCCACGTTGGTGGTGTGGTAGGTCGCCTCTATGGCAAGCTCTTGAAGGTGAAGAACACTGGCAAGGTGACCGGTATTGCCACCTACAACGCTGGTGTGGCTGGCTTCGTGCAGCAAGGCGCAGTTCTCGACAGTGTGGAGAACTACGGTGAAATCACATCGTCCGCTGCTTATGTGGCTGGCGTGGCTGGTTATGTATATGATGGTGCCGAATTCAACAAGTGTGTGAATCACGGCAAGATTTCTTCCAGCGTGGCTGCCGGTTATGCCGCAGGTATAGCCGCCACCGCACTTCCTGGCAAATTTGTGGAATGCGTTAACAATGGAGAAATCAGCGCTGGCTCAAGTGCTGGTATCGTGGCCAACTGCTCTGGCAAGACTGGCGGGCTCACCTATACATTCGACCGCTGTGTGAACAATGGAGAGGTGACCGGTAACGGTATTCTCGGCGGTATCACCGCCACACAAGGCGCTACTGCCGGCAACAATGTGTGCCACTACATCAAGTGTGAGAACAATGGCGACATCACTGCCACTGCCACTAAGGCGGTGTCATCGTCTGCAATGGCAGGTATCGCCGCATTCTATAGCCCAGGTTCAGTGTTTGACCACTGTGTGAACAATGGCTATGTGACCAACACCAAGAGCGTTTACACTGCCGGTATCGCCGCTAACAACAAGGGCTCTGCAACAGAAGCGTATCCAGTGGTGTTTAAGGGCTGTGTGAACAATGGCAACATTGCTTCCTCCGCTCAGCAGATTGCAGGTATCGTGGCATATATGAGCAACTATACCTCAATTGACAGCTGTGTGAACTACGGCACAATTGAGCAAGGCCTTTGGGGTGCAGCAGGCATCTGCTACACTATGGCTGGAACTACCAGCTCGCTTGCCCACTCTATCAACTATGGCGACGTGACCGTGGCCCAGTACAATGCTGGCGGCATTGTGGGTAACTGCGCAAGCACAGCCGCTGTGATTGAAAGCTGTGTGAATGTGGGTAATATCACATCCACCACCACTGCTACCGATAAGAACAACTATGGCGTTGGCGGTATCGCAGGCTCATCTTACGCTACAATGAAGAACTGCTTCAATGCAGGCAATGTGGCTGGTAAGGTGCGCGTGGGCGGTATCGTAGGCTCTCCAAGCTACAATGCCAACGGATCACGCACTCAGATCGTGAACTGTGTGAACATCGGCTCTGTGAAGGCTGATGAGGGCTGTGGTGGTGCACTTGTTGGCACCACTAAGGGCGAGGAAGAGAAGTACTGGGGCGACAACAACCACTGCACTAACTCTTACTACCTCAATGATATGTCGGCCAAGGAAGAAGGCGCTGGATTCGGCGACTACAACCTCATTGGCACTGGCGTGTCGGTTAAAGAACTCGTGGCTCTGAATATGAACGCCACAGAAGGTGGTGCCTCTGCTCAGGCCGAGGCCCAGGGCACGCCAGCATGGGTGAGAGCCGACAACTTCTCATATCAAGTGCCGGCAGTTGCCCTTGATGAGGCACAGGTGCAGGCTTATGCAGCAGCTGTAGTTCTCGCCGACGGCGACACTTACGGCAACGTGACCAAGAGTAAATTCAATGTGGGCCATCCAGAAGGCGTAGAGTGGAACGCGCCAGAGGTGATTTCCATCGACGGCAATGTGGCTTCTGTTACAGAGGCAAGCAAGGCCTCCGTTAAACTCGTGGCTACTGTTGTTGTGAACGACAAGGTGACAGAAGTGCCTTGGAACCTCACCCTCAACATTGATGAGGTGTCGGGCATCAACGATGTGAACGGCAAGGCTGTGGTGGACGAGGCCTACTACACCGTGGGTGGTGTGAAGGTATCGAAACCACAGGCTGCCGACGGACAGATCTACATCGTGGTTCGCAAGTTCAGCGACGGCTCAGTAGATGCAGTGAAGCTCCGCAACTAACATTTTTCCCGCATGACAGAAAACGCCGCTCGACGTTTTCCTCATAATCCCAATATGGGCGACCTCACGATTTCCGAGGTCGCCCATATTTTTTCGACACAGTGCTGAAGCCAGCTAATTTGTGAAAACACCGGAGAAACCAGGTGAAATAGAAGCTGAAACACCAGGGAAACCTGGTTTTGCTTATTTAAGTAGTGCATAATCTGGTGTTTAAGTGATTGTTTGTTTTTGGGTCGAAAAAATAAGGATAATTTTTACAGATTTACGGTGATTATATAAGATTTTATTGGGGGATAGGGGGAATTTGGGTTGTGCTAATTCGGGGGAAAATCGTTATCTTTGTGTGTGACAAATTTCGTGTGACTTAAAAAGCGTAATATATAATGACCACAATGAATAATGATACAAATCCCCGGCTTGATGCGCTTCGCTCTTTGATGCGCAGCAAGCACATTGATGCCGTGATAATTCCTGGCACCGATCCTCACCAGAGCGAATACCCCTGTGCGCACTGGAAATTCCGTGATTATATTAGCGGCTTCACAGGAAGCAACGGCACTGCTGTGGTCACCCTCAGCGACGCAGGGCTATGGACCGACTCGCGTTATTTCCTCCAGGCCGATGAGCAGCTCGAAGGGTCGGGGTTCAAGCTCCACAAGGAGCTGCCCGATGAGTCTACCACGCTTGAGTGGCTTGGTGAAGTGCTCGACGAGAATGCCGTGATAGGCGTGGACGGCCGCCTGTTCACGCTTGTGGAGGCTAACCGCATAGAGATGTTCTGTGCTCAAAACGGATTTATGTTTGCCCCGGATTTCCGTGCGGCAGAGGCTGTGTGGCCAGAGCGCCCCTCACGGCCTATGGGCGCGGCTTTCGTACACGATGAGACCATTGCCGGCGAAACGGTAGAGAGCAAAGTGGAGCGTGTACTCGACGCTGTGGACAAGGCTGATGCCGACGGACTTCTGGTCACATCGCTCGATGAGATTGCATGGCTTTTCAACGTCAGGGGCTATGATGTGGACTACACTCCTGTGGTGACGGCTTTCGCCTATGTCAGTTTTGGCGAGCGAGTGCTATTCATTGACTCTGATAAGTTGACCGATGAGGTGAAGGCGCATTTGGAGAAATATAATGTAAAGGTCAAGCACTACGATGATATTGAAAAATTCCTTGGCAAGCTGCGCAGCTCTGCCACGGTGATGGTGGACCCCAATCAGGTGAGCGATGCCCTTGGGCAGGCCATGATCTGCAACAAGACGTATGGCCCTTCGCCCATCATTGCACTCAAAGGCGTGAAAAACGACTGCCAGGTGGCAGGCTTCAGACAGGCTATGCTCTATGATGGCGTGGCGATGGTGCGCATGATGATGTGGCTGGAGCAGAACGTGAAAAATGGCATCACAGAAATGGATGTGGACCGAAGGCTTCAGCAGGAGCGTGCCAAGTTTGACTCCAACCGTGGTGACAGTTTCCACATGATTGCCGGCTACAACGACCATGGCGCCATTGTGCACTATGAGGCTACCTACGAGTCGGCTTACAGGCTTGATGCTGATGGATTGCTGCTCATTGACACTGGCGGCCAGTATTTGGAGGGCACTACCGATGTGACCCGCACCATCTGCCTTGGCCAGCCAACCGCAGCACAAAAACACGATTTTACACTCGTGCTGAAGGGGCATTTGGCGTTGAGCCGTGCTGTATTTCCGAAAGGTACCACCGGCGTGCAACTCGATGTGCTGGCGCGCGGACCGCTATGGCAGGAGGGCATGACCTATCTGCATGGCACCGGACATGGCGTAGGGCAGTTTTTATGCTGTCATGAGGGACCTCAGAGTATCCGTATGCAAATCAACGACACGCCGCTCGAGCTCGGCATGATCACCAGCAATGAACCAGGCATCTACAAAACGGGACAGTATGGCATCCGCACCGAGAATCTGCTTCTATGTGTGCCAGCCTACTCCAGTGAGCAGTGGGGCGAGTACTACAAATTTGAGACACTCACCCTATTTCCTTACGACGTCACCTTAATCGACGCCGACATGCTCAATCGCGAGGAAGTGGAGCAGATTAACAGTTACCATGCCATGGTGTGCGAGCGGCTGAGTCCTGAACTGAGCGCTGACGAGGCTTCGTGGCTAAAGCAAAAATGTAAACCACTATAAATGTAAAATATAGATATAATTTTTTATGGCTATCATTAGAAAAGTAAGAGGCTTTGAGCCTAAAATGGGCAAGGGGTGCTTCCTTGCCGACAATGCCGTGCTGGTGGGCGATGTGACCATGGGCGATGAGTGCAGCATCTGGTTTGGCGCTGTGCTCCGTGGCGACGTGAACACCATCAAGATTGGCGACCGTGTGAACATTCAGGACAACTCTGTGATTCACACGCTGTATGAGAAGTCGGTGACCACTATCGGCAACGATGTGTCGATTGGCCACAATGTGGTGGTGCATGGCGCCACCATTCACGACATGGCGCTCATAGGCATGGGCAGCGTGATTCTTGACCACGCCGAAGTGGGCGAGGGCGCTATTGTGGCTGCCGGAAGTGTGGTGCTCGGAGGCACAAAGATAGGACCTCACGAGCTGTGGGCTGGAAGCCCTGCAAAATTCAAGAAGATGGTGGACCCTGCGCAAGCCAAGGAAATCAATGTGAAGATTGCCAAAAACTATCTGATGTATTCCACTTGGTATGAAGATTAGTGGGGGCTGAAGATACAGCATGAAGGAAGGCCGGCAGTGTCGCAAGTGGAATTGACGACTACATTGCCGGCCTTTTCTTTATGTGGTATTGGTGTGTGTGATAGCGCCCGGTCACAGAATGGGGCTTTCCTGATAAGGGGTGAGCACGGGCGCACCAGCAGCGAGCGATTCTTTCACGTTGAGGATACGCTGGTTGCCACTGCCACGGAATCGCAGCGTGGTGTCACGCTGTGCCAAGATAAACGGGCTGTCGACCAGCACATCTATATAGTGGAGCAACGCTCTCTTTTGGGAACTTTCGAGTAGCTCTTCAAATGTGTAGCCCGTGAAGCACCACACGTTCAGCCCGTGTGCTTTCATTCCTTTCAATAGGCGAAGCAGCTCGTCGAAAGGCTGCTGCAGAGGGTCTCCGCCCGAAAGGGTGACATGCTCATCGTTTTGCAGCACTTCATTCAAGAGCGCTTCCGGGGTGATTTCCTCGCCACCGCCAAAATCCCACGACTGCTCGTTGTGGCAGCCAGGGCAGTGGTGCGAGCACCCAGCAAAATAAATTGATGTGCGAAGTCCCGGTCCATCAACCGATGTTCCCGGGACTATCTTAAGGAATCTCATTGTTTGGAAAAAATTGAAATTCAGGATCTGTTGTATATGTCGGTGGAGTGTGAGGAGAATTGTGTATTGCAGTTTTTTTGCTGACGCGGCATGCCGCGTCCCTACATCATCAAGCCCCTCTCTAACCCCTAATTTCTAATCTCTCTACTTATGTACCACACGGTCGTTGAGCTCGGCGAGTTTGCCGGAATTCCAGCGGTCGGTGGTGCCCACGAGGTAGCCGGTGATACGCTGTAGCTTGTCGAGGTTCTTGCTTCCACAGTGCGGACATTCTTTCAGATTCTCAGTGGCGTCTTCATAGCCGCAGTCCATGCAGCGGTTGCGGTTGTGGTTCACCGAGCAGTAGCCCATATTGTACTTGTCCATCAAGTCCACCACGTTGGCAATGGCCTCAGGGTTGTGTGTGGCGTCGCCGTCAATTTCCACATAGAAGATGTGGCCGCCACGAGTCAGATCGTGGTATGGCGCTTCCACTTCCGCCTTGTGCTTAGGGCTGCACTTGTAGTACACCGGAACATGGTTAGAGTTGGTGTAGTATGCCTTGTCGGTCACGCCAGGTATTTCGCCAAAGTCTTTGCGGTCGCGCTTGGTGAACTTGCCGCTCAATCCCTCTGCCGGGGTGGCGAGAATGCTGTAATTGTGCTGATATTGCTCCGAGAAGCTATTGGCGCGGTCGCGCATATAGGTGATGATTTTCAAGCCGAGCTCTTGAGCCTCTTCACTTTCGCCGTGGTGCTTGCCCACGAGGGCGATGAGGCATTCAGCCAGTCCGATGAATCCAATGCCGAGTGTGCCCTGGTTGATTACGCTTTCAATGGTGTCGTTGGGCTTGAGCTTGGAGGCACCGTTCCACAGCTGTGCCATCAGCAGAGGGAATTGCTTTGCCATGGCGGTCTTTTGGAACTGGAAGCGCTCGTGCAGTTGCTTGGCGGTCACTTCAAGGGCCTTGTCAAGTTTTGCGAAGAAGAGGTTCTCGCGGTCCTCTTTATTCTTCACGCCCATACATTCTATGGCCAGACGCACGATATTGATGGTGCTGAATGAGAGGTTGCCACGTCCTACGGAGGTCTTGGGGCCGAAACGGTTTTCAAACACACGTGTGCGGCAGCCCATAGTGGCTATTTCATAGTTGTAGCGCTCGGGGTCGTCGGCGCGCCATAGCTCGTGCTGGTTGAAAGTGGCGTCGAGGTTCACGAAGTTGGGGAAGAACCGGCGTGCCGTCACCTTGCAGGCGTACTGGTAGAGGTCGTAGTTTCGGTCTTCGGGCAGATAGCTCACGCCGCGCTTCTTTTTCCAGATTTGGATAGGGAAGATGGCGGTGCTTCCGTTGCCCACGCCCTCGTAGGTGCTACGGAGCAATTCGCGGATAATGCAGCGGCCTTCTGCACTGGTGTCGGTGCCATAGTTGATGGAACTGAACACCACCTGGTTGCCACCACGGGAGTGGATGGTGTTCATATTGTGGATGAATGCCTCCATGGCTTGGTGCACGCGGCTCACGGTGCGGTTGATGGCGTGCTGCTTGGCGCGTTGCTCACCAGAGAGGAAGTCGAGAGGCTTTTCGATGAAGTCGTCGATTTCTGCGTTGTAAAGATTGCTGAAGTCGCTGCCAGTGAGTGCTTCCACATTTTTCACTTCCTCAATATAGCTTTTGCGCACAAATGGCGCCAAGTAGAAGTCGAATGCCGGAATTGCCTGCCCACCGTGCATCTCGTTTTGAGCGGTTTCCATCGAAATGCAGGCTATCACGCTTGCCGTTTCGATTCGCTTGGCTGGGCGACTTTCCCCGTGCCCGGCCATGAATCCGTTATGTAGCACCTTGTTGAGAGGGTGCTGCACACAGGTGAGGCTCTTGGTGGGGTAGTAGTCCTTGTCGTGGATATGGAGAATGTTGCCAGCCACGGCTTCGCGCACATCCTCGCTCAGCAAGTAGTCGTCGACGAAGGGCTTGGTGGTTTCGCTGGCGAATTTCATCATCATGCCGGCAGGGGTATCGGCGTTCATGTTGGCGTTTTCGCGCGTGATATCGTTGTTCTTGGCGTTGATGATTTCCTTAAACACGTTGGCGGTGGCGGCTTTGCGTGCCACGTTGCGCGAGTGGCGATACTTGATATAGGTGCGCGCCACCTGTTTGTAGGGGCTCTTCATCAGCTCGTTCTCCACCATGTCTTGGATGGCCTCTACGGTCATCTGGCTTTTGCCGCGCATGCCAATGCGGTCGGCAATGCGCTGGATGAGCGCTTCGTCGTCGTTTACTTCTGCAGCTATCATCGCTTTGCGGATAGCTGCTTTTATTTTTTCTTCATTGTAGCCAACTTGTCGGCCATCGCGTTTGAGAACGGTTTGAATCATAGTGGGGATTTTTGCTATATTGATAGGTCTTTTAATTGATGCTCAAGTCGTAATAAAAGCCCACCGCTTGTGGACTTGAATTATGATGCTACAAAGGTATTATAAGCTGCTTGAATTTGCAAAAAAATATATAGAAAAATTTTTAAAAAATTTTCGTTTTGGAAAACTTTTCGACGTATTGAAAAAGTTAATTCACTGATAAATAGTAATATATAAAAAGTTTTGGAAAACTTTTTTGTTTGATTATTGAGAAATGTGCGCAGATTTTTTTGTCTAAGGCATGCCACGATGCTGATATATAGAGGGTTGGAAAAATGCAAGAAAAACACGCTATTTTTTTGCGAAAAACATGTCCATTTTTATCCAATTTTCCTTACCCATTTACAGCTCATGATGTGTGTAAAAAAAGAGCCGGGCAATATTGCAAAGCCGACCAATTTTTCAGTGGTTTGTATAGCCGATTCACTTGGGCAGGCGGGCATTGTGTGTGGAGTTAGTATTAAATATATTAACGTGGCTTGCCGAGGATGATTTTTCAGTTGAATATTGGGCAAGAAGCGAAAAAAATAGTAAATTTGTACCCCGTATTTTAGCGATGGCGAGAATGGTCGTGGCACTGTTTCTTTTCGCGCGTCGCTTTTCTCCATATTTGATTAATCCGCTTTTACGCAATCAGAACATAAAATATGAAATACGGCTTCGACAACGACAAATACGTTAGAATTCAATCAGAGCACATTAAGGATCGCATCGCTCAGTTCGGCAACAAACTTTACCTTGAGCTTGGCGGCAAACTCTTCGACGATTACCACGCCGCGCGTGTGCTGCCGGGATTTAAGCCCGACAGCAAACTCACCATGCTTCAGCAGCTGGCCGACAGCGCCGAGATCGTGATTGTGATCAGCGCGGTGGACATCGAGAAAAACAAGGTGCGCCAGGATTTGGGCATCACCTATGATATGGATGTGCTCCGCTTGCGCGACGAATTTATGAAGCGCGGCTTTGTGGTGAGTAGCGTGGTGATTACGCACTACAACGGGCAGAGCAGCGCCGACGCTTACCGTCAAAGACTTGAGCGTCTGGGCATCCGCTCGTATTACCACTACACGATTGAGGGCTACCCCGACAATGTGGACCTTATCGACTCCGACGAGGGCTTCGGGAAGAACGACTTTGTGGAAACGTCGCGCCCGCTGGTCATCGTCACCGCTCCCGGGCCTGGAAGCGGCAAGATGGCGGTGTGCCTGAGCCAGCTCTACCAGGAGCACAAGCGCGGAGTGGTGGCAGGCTATGCCAAGTTTGAAACGTTCCCCGTGTGGAGCCTTCCGCTGAAGCATCCTGTGAACATCGCCTATGAGGCTGCCACCGCCGACCTCAATGATGTGAACATGATCGACCCTTTCCATTACGAGGCATACAATAAAATAGCCATCAACTATAACCGCGATGTGGAGATTTTCCCCGTGCTCAACGCTCTGTTTGAGGGAATATATGGCGAGAATCCCTATAAGTCGCCCACCGATATGGGTGTGAACATGATTGGATTCTGCATCAGCGACGACGAAGTGTGCTGCCGTGCCGCCAAAGACGAGATTGTGCGCCGCTACTTCACTGCCCTCAACAAACTGGCTGAAGGTGGGGCAAACGATGGCGAGGTGAAGAAAATAGCCCTCCTGTTCAAGCAGGCGGGCATCAACACGGCCTATCGCCGCACCACCGTGGCGGCCCGTGAGCGCCGGGAGCAATCGCTTGGGAAGCCTACGGCGGCCATCGAGCTTGCAGATGGAACTATCATCACATCTGAACAGAGTGCCCTGCTCGGCACAAGTGCCGCGCTGCTGCTCAACGCCACCAAGCATCTGGCGGGCATCGACCATGCGAAGAAGTTGATTCCACAGAGCCTGATAGAGCCCATCCAGCACACCAAGATAGAATACCTACGCGGCCACAATCCCCGTCTGCACACCGATGAGGTGCTCGTGGCGCTGTCGGTGCTCAGCACCCAGGACGATGACTGCCGTCGCGCGCTTGAGGTGCTGCCGCAGCTCGATGGCTGCCAAGTGCACAGCACTGTGATGCTCAACGAGGTGGACCGCAAGATTTTCCGCAAGCTCGGCGTTGGCCTCACCTGCGACCCGAACCGCAAAAAGTGATACACCACGTTTTTCTAATCATTTTACACAAAGTTTAGGAGAAAATAAATTTATTTTTATGCTTGATTTTATTACATGGACTGCGAGTCCGGATATTTATAGCGGCCTGGTGACCGTGCGCTGGTACGGGCTGATGTTTGCCATTGGATTCTGGTTCGGCTACGAAGTGGTGTGGCGCGAGTTCCGCCATGAGGGCGCGCCCGAATCGTGGGTGTCGAAGCTCTTTATATATGTGATAGTGGCCACAGTGGTGGGCGCAAGGCTTGGCCATGTGCTGTTCTACGACTGGGCCTACTATAGCCAGCATCTTTCCGAAATTCCCAAGATATGGGAAGGCGGCCTGGCAAGCCACGGTGGCGTGGTGGGCATTATGATAGCCATTTGGCTGTACAGCAGGCATGTGACGCATCGCCCCATGCTGTGGACGTTCGACCGTGTGGTGGTGCCTGTGGGTGTGGTGGCCGCGCTGATTCGTATGGGCAACTTGTTCAACCACGAGATCTATGGTGCTCCCACCAGTCTGCCTTGGGGCTTCCGTTTCATTGAGAACATTCCTCAATACCTTGCTGGGGCGGAGCCCGTTTTCTCGGCCCCCAGCCATCCTACGCAAATCTATGAGGCGTTGGCCTATCTGATTACGTTCGCTGTGGTGATGTGGCTCTATTGGAAGCACAACGAGCAGGAGCGCCCGGGCCTTATCTTTGGCGTGTTTATGTTCGGCATTTTCGGTGCGAGGTTTCTCGTGGAGTTTGTGAAGAATGTGCAGGAGCCTTGGGAAATAGAGATGCGTGCCATCTGCGGCATGGACATGGGCCAGGTGCTCAGCATTCCGTTCATCATTCTTGGCGTGTGGGTGATAGTGAGAGCGCTTCGCCGCCCTCGCCAGCCGATGCACTACCCAAACAAGTTTCCTGAAGAGGGAAAGTGATCCGCCGGCATTCCACTGCCTCATTCACGAAATGAAGAAGTTTTGGCCTCGAATTAGAAGAGAAAATAATCGGGCGTGGTGGTCTTGCAAGAAAGCGGGAGCGATACGTGGTTAAAAATCTCATTTGCCAGTGCCGTGATTTTTTACTACATTTGCACTGCTAATTATAAATGCTACAAACCCATTAATCATGGACAAGAATACGATTGATTACGAAGCCAAAAAGGCTTTTGTAAAAGACAGCAATCAAGAATTCGACACTATTGTGCGCCGGTTCACAGTGGCCGACACTTCGCTAAATGCCGAGCAGCTGGCTTGTGCTTACTATGCTTCGCCATTTGCTGGCTATAAGCCTCTTTCCAGCCTTGTGGACACTGCCAACAAGTTGTACCGCATTCGCGACTACCGTGTGGCTTACTATATGTATCGCGACGCTCTGGAGCAATCCCCCTTTTCATTACTTCTGCTCAAAAAGGCTGCCAACTGCTGCTTCTTTGGCGTGATCGACAGCGCTGCCACCGCATCCTTGCGCGCACAGGTGAAGATGCTTCAGGAGGCGATACTCGCCTCGGGCGACGGTGCCTCGGCTGCTACGCCTATCCGTGTGGTGCAGACAAGCGACGCTTACCAAGTGCTTTGGGATGTGATGGGCGTGAAGGATGTGCTGAGCTGCGAGGTGGTGGACGGCGGTGACGGAGAGCCAGTGGACGAGCTTCTTGTGCAGGTTCGCGATGAAAAGGAGCCTCGAAAAGTGTATGTGGCATGTTATGGCGAAACTGAAGCCGACCGTGCCGACTTCTTCATTCGCAAGAAGGGATTCTGATATTCGCCCACTGCTGGAGGCGTTACGGTGCTTAAGAAAGAAAAAAGAATGCGAGTGTAGAGGCTGTGTGCTGCCCTATACTTGCATTTTCTTATAGGTATAGAATTTGGTGATGATGAATGTGCTAATTCTCAATGCCAGCCCACGGGCAAATGGCAATATTTCCACAATGCTCCGCGTCATACAAGGCGTATGTGAGGAAAATGACGCCAAGGTGGAGGTGGTGCGTGTGCAGAATTTGAACATCCACCCTTGCATGGCTTGCATGAAATGCCGCAGCACGCTTAAATGTGTGCTGCCTCCCGACGATGCGCAGCGGGTGCTCTCGCTCATAGAGGCTTGTGATGCCTTGGTGGTGGGCGCACCATGCTATTGGGGCAATATGCCAGGCACGCTTAAGCTGCTTTTCGACCGCATTGTGTATGGAATGATGGGGGAGAACCGCTTTGCCGTGCCTCAGCCCCTGCATAAGGGCAAGCGCTGTGTGATTGTGTCGGCGTCGAGCACCATGTGGCCGTTCAATATCCTTGCCAACCAGACACGGGGCGTGGTGCGCGCTTTGAAGGAGATTCTTGGCTGGAGTGGGTTTAAGGTGACGAGCACCATTCAAAAGGCTGGCACTTTCCGTCACCCGGAATTCACCGAGCGTGACAGGAAAAAATGTGTGAAGGCTGCGCACAAGCTCCTTAATCGGTGAGCTAATCACGGCGTGTGGGCGCTCCATTTTGATGCCTATGCCATGGGTTATTTTTAATCTTCTGAACAAAATTGATTTCCCTATGGAAGAACATCCTGTACTGAACCAGCATAACAAGGCGGAGTATCCGCAAGCGTCATCTATTGTGATGTACACCACTGATGACGGAGAACTGCAACTTCAAGTTCATGTTGAAAATAATGATGTGTGGCTGTCTCAAGCTCAGATGGCTGCATTGTTTGACACTACATCTCAAAATGTAACTATGCATATTAAGAGTGTGTATAAGGAAGGTGAACTGATGGAAGAGTCAACTTGTAAGGATTCCTTACAAGCTCAATTGGAAGGAAAAAGAAAGGTGACCAGAAAAAGAAAAATCTACAATTTGGATATGGTGATCTCTGTCGGTTACCGTGTGAAAAGCCGTAGGGGAGTGCAGTTCCGTATTTGGGCAAACCGTATTTTGAAAGATTACCTTATCAAGGGGTTTGTGGTAAACCAGGCAATGCAATTAGAGAGGTATGAGGATTTGAAGAATGTGGTGCGATTAATGGGACGGACTATTTCGCTGCAAAACCATCTGACATCAGATGAATACGAGGGACTGTTCTGCGTAATTGGGGATTATGTATATGCCCTCGACACTCTCGACCATTATGATTACCAAAATCTTCCTATTGAGAAAACCACCAGCAAGGTGAGTTTTCGGGCCACTTATGAGAATGCAATGGATGTTATCAACCAATTGCGGAAACGGTTTGGCGGAAGTGCATTGTTCGCCAATGAAAAAGACGACTCTTTCAAAAGCTCGATAGGCCAAATATATCAAACTTTTGGTGGCGTGGAGCTATATCCAAGTGTTGAAGAAAAAGCGGCAATGCTGCTTTATTTGGTCGTGAAAAACCATTCCTTTAGCGACGGCAACAAGCGAATTGCGGCAATGCTTTTTCTTTGGTTTCTCTACAACAACGGAATCTTGTATGGCGAAAATGGACAGAAGCGAATCGCTGACAACACTCTCGTAGCCATCACCCTTATGATTGCAGAAAGTAGGCCATCAGAAATGGAGGTGATTGTGAAGGTGGTGGTGAATCTTATTAATCAGAATAATCAATAATAAGTGATACAGTAAAGCTATGGAAGAACATCCTGTGCTGAACCAGCATAACAAGGCGGAGTATCCGCCAATGCACACGGCGGAGCATTTGCTCAATGGCACGATGGTGAAGATGTTTGGCTGCTCGCGGGCGGTAAGCGCCCATGTGGAGCGTAAAAAGTCGAAGCTCGATTATGATTTTCCGCGCGAGCTCACCGCCCAAGAGGTCGCAGAAATCGAGCGGCGGGTGAATGAGGTGATTTTGGCAGATGTGCCGGTCACCTATCACTACGTCAGCCAGCAGGAGGCTGCCGAAAGGTTCGACCTGAACCGCCTTCCCGATGGCGCTTCCGATACGGTGCGCATAGTGAGTGTGGGCGACTACGACCATTGCCTCTGTGTGGGCGCGCATGTGAGCCACACGATGGAAATAGGCCACTTTCGCATCACCAGTGTGCGCTACGATGGCAGCAGGTTGCGCATCGTTTTCCGTTTGGGCTGAAAATTTTCATTATCTTTGCAAAAAAGGATTTATAAAGCACTCTATGATGAAGAAATTATTGCTGATCGTTTGTGCGGTGATGCTTGCGGTGTCGCCCTCGAAAGCTGTGCTGATAGAGAAGAACCTCGACGAGGCGCTTGTGGTGCTTCGAGGCGAGCTCGACCAGGCCATCAAGAAGCAGAAGCAGAATATGGCCAGTTATAGGCAGTATAACGAAAGTCAGAAAAAAACATTGAAATCCACGATGGACCGATGCGGAGAGGTGTCGCTGATGCTGTATTCGCAAAATCAAGACTATGTGTTCGACCTCACATATGCCTGCAATGAGGCCACAGAGCTTTACCGTAATTTTATGACCGTGAACAAGAAGCCCTACGACTTAATCAACGCCCGAATCAATAGCGAGATTAAACGTTACGACGGTCTTATTTTCAGTCTGAAAACATTGCCTCCGATGCTGATAAATGTGAAGGGAAAGCGTAGGCTGCACACCACCGACACGCTTTCACTTTCGGCGCAGGCCGACCGCGCGGCATGTATTAAAAGTGCCACACAGCTTCGCGACAACATAATCAAGACTCAGCGTCTGATTACGGCCGATAGTATTGCGTTTTCTCACGTGTCGTCGGTTTTGGGGCGTCTTGATAATTATGCAAAGAAGCGATACGACGACATTCAAAGCTCTATTTTTCGCAACAATGGAAGCAACTACTTCGTGATTCTGGCCAACGCAAGGCAAAATGCCTCCCGAGCCGCCCTTGATGTGAGCAATAAGTATAATCTTGGGAAAGAGTCGCGTTTTGCGAAAAGCCAGTGGCGAGGCTCGGTGATTATGGGCTTCGTGGGCTTCGTGGTGTTCTACCTTTTGGTGTCGTTGCTGTTGGGCTTTTTGCTGACCAAGCTCCTGTACCATTTCTTCAAGAAAGTGCGGTGGGTGAATTTTGGCTCCGATGAGCTCCGGAAGGCGCGTCTCGACAAACTTGAGAAAATCAGGCCTGCGGTGATGTTCGCTTTGGCGGCGTTGCTGTTTGTGGTTACCATCATGGTGCTGAGCAGAAACCTATATAACCACTTTTTTATCATGGCGTCGCACCTTTTGGTGGACTATGCAATGCTGCTGGTGGCCATCACGTTTTCGCTGCTTCTTCGGTTGCGATATAATCAAATGTCGCACGGCTTTGCTATCTATATGCCTATGCTTGTGCTCGGGTTGGTGATTATCCTCTTCCGCATTGTGTTCATTCCTAATAGTGTGGTGAATCTTGTTTTCCCTCCCATTGTCTTGTTTTTCCTCGTTTGGCAGTGGCGGGCTGTTAGGCACCACACTGGCAAATTGCGCGTCAGCGAGGTTGTTGATGACGAGAATGAGCGAGAGGAGGAAACCGACGATGACGATGACGACGACGATTTGATCGTTGAGGAAAACGAGGCTGAAGAGCGACGGAAAGAACGTGCAATTCGTAAGCAGATAGAGGGGCTTGTGGCTGATGACACTATTGTGGCAAAGGGCTTGGCCTCGTTCCTGAAGATCCGCAAGAAGGCTCCGTCGGAAAAAGAATTAAACGATCCGCTTACCGACCAAAACCAGGTGCCGCCCACCGACCGCATTTATGCCTGGCTGTCGTTTGTGGTGATATTGATGGCCACATTGCTCACATGGTTCGGGCGCACGCTGATGTCGGTTGAGGTGGTAATATGGTGGCTCTTCCAGCTTACGGCCATTCAAATGGTGATTGCCGTATTCCGTTTGCTCGACATCTATGAGAAGGCGCGTCTTTACGATTCGCTTCGCGACAGTGGCAAGAAGTTGAGCGAGATAGCGCAAGGTCTGCGCGATGGCGACTATATCAACCGCACTTGGTTCTTTGATTTTGTCCATAAGGCTTTTGTGCCCATCACGGGTGCCTACACACTGCTGCTCAGCATTTGGCTGGCGGCTGATGTGTTTAACCTTGCCGACACTTGTCGTGATATATTTATGTATAATTTCTTGGATATTCCTAATGTGATACAGTTGTCGGTGGGCAAACTTGTGGTGCTGGCGGCTGCGTTCTTCTTCTTCCGTTATCTGAACTACTTGTTCAAGGCGCTTTTCCGCTTTGTGAGCTACCGCCGTTTGCGACGCAAAACGGGCAAGGAGAAGGTGCGTACCAATGAAATCAATCTCACATTAGGCTATAATGTGATAGGCATCATTGTTTGGGGACTGTTTGTGATTCTCGCTTTTATCTTGCTCAAGATTCCGAAGTCGGGTATATCGCTTGTTACGGCAGGCTTGGCCACAGGTATCGGTTTTGCCATGAAGGACTTGCTCAACAATTTCTTCTATGGCATATCGCTGATGGCAGGCCGCCTGCGAGTGGGCGACTGGATTGAGTGCGATGGCGTGCAGGGCAAGGTGGAGAGCATTACCTACCAGAGCGTGCAGGTGGTCACTAACGACAACTGTGTGATGTCGTTTCTCAATTCCACCCTCTTTTCCAACAATTTCCGTAACCTCACCCGAAACAACTCGTATGAACTGATAAAAGTGCCGGTGGGCGTGGCGTATGGCGTGAATGTGGAGCGTGTGCGTAAAATTTTACGTAAAGCTGTGCTTGATTTGCAGTATGCCGACAAGTATGGGCGCAATGTGATGGATATGAACAACGGACACGATGTGCTGGTGCTTTTCAGTGATTTCGGCGATAATAGTGTGAATCTGAATGTGGCTGTATGGGTGCTTGTTGTAGAGAAGGTCAAATTTATAGCCCTTGTGAAGGAGACGATCTACAAAACACTTCAGGAAAATGGCATTGAAATTCCGTTCCCACAGCAGGATGTCTACATCAAGGAACTTCCCGAAAACGCATCAATTTCTCCAAATTCTCCGAAGAAATAATGATAAAAGTGCGCGCAAAGTGAAGAAAAACGAAATCTTTGAGTGAAGATAGATTTCCCCGTTTAATATTATATCAATGTGCAGGCTGCTGTAGCGGCCTGCATGTTGCATTTTCAGGGGCGTTGCCAATGGCAAAAAGGCGCCTTGCGCAACCCGCTCGCTGTGAGCGCGGTGCGCATCGGTCAAGAAAAAAGTGTAAAAATTTCTT
>DLLC01000065.1 GCA_002476625.1 Porphyromonadaceae bacterium UBA7572
GACGGATACGACAAGAACGGCTACGTGCACGTGAACTGGGGATGGGACGGCACCAACGACGGATTCTTCGACGTGGCCGTGCTCAACTCACGCGAGGGCAGCTTCACCGAGAGCCAGAACATGGTCACCGTGCGCATGCCTGAAGACATTCGATACGACGGGTCTTACCACTCTCTGTGGGGATCGTCGACGGGCCTCAACCTGGCCAAGGTGGGCACAACCGTGAGAACCAACAAGTTTGTCGCTTACAACATGGACGTGGAGACCTTCACAGGACGCGTGCAACTGGTGGCCAAGAACCTGGCAACAGGTGAGGTTACACCGCTGACCGATGACGACCCCTTGGAAAACATAGCCTACGGAAACGGATACCAGTTTACCTTCTCGGCCAGCCTCACACAACTGTCCGACGGCAACTATTGCATCTATGCGGCCTCACAGTCTACAAACCCGAAAAACGCCGAGATGGAGTGGCAGCCCATCCTATGCCACGAGACATACACGTCCAACTACATGCTGACCGTCAGCAACGGCTCTTACGAGATGACCAAAGGCGAGTCCAACTTCGTGACGGGCATCAGCAAGACCATCGCAAGCGAGGCCAGCAACCAGGAGACGCGTGTCTACAACCTGCAAGGCCAAGAGGTGTACAAGACAACCGCACCCAACTTCGACATCAACCAACTCAACCTGCACGGCACCTACATCGTGCGACAGGGCAACAAGGCTTACAAGGTGCTGAAGTAACACACTGACAACCATTACAACGAAACTCCATGGAAAGGGCATGCCGACAGACACGGCATGCCCTTTTTTTGTCGCTCACGCAACCTAACAACAACAAACACGACAATTGCCCAATGGAAGTGACGTCAAGCCAAAAGCGAAAACCGGAAACATGGTAAAAGTGACTGATTTCAACAAGTTTAACCGCTTGGCCTTTGTGTGTTACGATTTTCTTTTTAATTTTGTCACCCCATAGGGCCTACGCACTCCTTTACGTAGAACAACAAAAAAATGATCACAAACATAACAGCATGAAGAAAACACTACTGACCGCAGCACTCTCACTGGTTGCGGTGGCGATGATGGCCGTGCCAGCCAAGCGCGGACAATGGAAGACGGTGACACTCGCCGACGGGACGACCGTACGAGTGGAGCTACGCGGCGACGAGTTCAACCACTATTGGCAGGCGGCCGACGGCACGCGCTATGTGCAAAACGGAAACACCTGGCAAGCGGCCGACGCACAATCGTTGCTCATGATGAAGCGAGGTGCCATGCGACGCGCCACGGCCAACCGCCTACGCATGGCCAGCAAGCGCAACACGAAAGCCTTCACAGGTCAGAAGAAAGGACTCATCATTCTCGTTGACTTCCCTGACAAGCAGTTCAGAAGCGGACACGACCAGGCGCTCTACGAGAGAATAGCCAACGAGAAGGACTACTCGGAGAACGGCTTCCGCGGATCGGTGAGCGACTATTTCAGCGCACAGAGCAACGGAGTGTTTGACCTCAAGTTTGACGTAGTGGGCCCCGTCCGGGCCGCGAAGAGCTACAAATATTATGGTGGCAGCTCCAGCGACGGCAACGACGAGCCGGTGGATGAGCTTGTGAAAGAGGTCTGCCAACAGATTGACGGTCAGGTGAACTTTGCCGACTACGACTGGGACGGCAACGGCGAGGTGGAGCAAGTGTTCCTGCTCTACGCCGGACAGGGACAAGCCGACGGAGGCGCCAACAACACCATTTGGCCACACGAGTATTGGCTCACATCCTACCAGGGCGGATCGGCCCTGAAGCTCGATGGCGTGAAAATCGACACCTATGCCTGCTCATGTGAGCTCAACGGCGTGAACGGACTCGACGGACTGGGCACCATCTGCCACGAGTTCTCACACTGCATGGGCTTGCCTGACCTCTACGACATCAGCTATGGTGGCAACTTCGGCATGGGCGACTTCAGCCTCATGGACATGGGCAGCTACCTCGGTGACGGCATGACACCTCCCAACTACACGGCCTGGGAACGTTGGTTCAGCGGATGGGCAGAGCCCGTGGAGCTCTCGGAGAACGACACCACCATCACCAACATGCTGCCGCTCAGCAAGAACGGGGACACCTATGTCATCTACAATCCCGCCAACCACAACGAGTACTACCTCCTGGAGAACCGGCAGCGCATGGGATGGGACATCAATCTGCCCAGCCATGGGCTGATGGTGAGCCACGTGGACTATGATCCCGACATCTGGGAATACAACATCGTGAACACTTGCACGGAGAGAGGTGACGAATATGAGCAGGCCGGTGTGAAGAATGACCACCAGCGACTCACCATCTTCCACGCTGACAACGAGGACGGGTCGGGCTACTACGATTATTCGGGCAACTACAACACCACATCGGAACAGCACGACCTCTATCCCTACGGCTCGCTCGACTCACTGACCAACCTGTCGAAGCCCGCCGCCACACTCTACAATGCCAACACGGACGGCACAAAATACATGAACCGTGGCATCTACAACATTGCCGAGACACGTGCCGGAAATGTGAGCTTCGACTTCAAGAAGGTGGCCACGACGAAGCCCGTCACACCAGCCGACGGCGACTATCTGCTCCGTGAGACTTTCGACCAATGCACAGGAACAGGCGGCAACTCGGGCGGATTCAACGGAACGATAGCCAGCGCCGAGTTCATACCCGACGTGGAAGGGTGGTCATCCAGCAAGGCCTATGGTGGCGACCAGTGTGCCCGCTTCGGCAACAGCACCGTGCCAGGCGCCGTCACCTCACCCTCGTTCACTGCCGCGGCCGACACGATGACGCTCAGCTTCCGCGCTGCCGGATGGGACGCCAAAAACGACAACACGGCACTGCTGATCTCCATCAACGGCAACGGAAAGTTTGTGGACAGCCAGTCGAAGGAGGAGAGCCTCACCATGACCAAAGGCGCATGGACCACTTACACACTGCGCTTCACCGCCACCGGAACGCTGAGCATCTCCTTCGAACCCAGCAAGCGCTTCTTCCTCGACGACGTCACGGTGACACGGCCTGTCAACACAGCCGTCAGCGTCATCGAGGCACGCGCCACCCATACCAACAAGGGTGTCTACAGCCTCGCCGGCCAGTACCTTGGCACCAGTACCCGATCACTGCCCAGGGGCATCTATATAGTCGACGGAAAGAAAGTGGTGAAATAAACCGATTTGGCCTTTTCACATTTTGCCAAAACGTGAAAAGGTCGTAACTTTGCACACAGATACAAAACCATTAAATAACATTACAGCTATGGCAAAGAAAGCAATCCTGATGATCCTCGACGGATGGGGCATCGGCAAGCACGACAAAGGCGACGCTATCTACAACACGCCGACTCCTTATCTCGACTATCTCAACGCAACATGCGCTCACTCGCAGCTACAGGCTTGCGGTGAGGACGTCGGCCTGCCCGACGGACAGATGGGCAACTCTGAGGTCGGACACCTCAACATCGGTGCCGGTCGCGTGGTCTACCAGGATCTGGTGAAGATCAACAAGGCTTGTGAGAGCGGCGACATCCTGAAGAACAAGGAAATCGTCAGCGCTTACAGCTACGCACAGAAGACAGGCAAGCGCCTCCACATCATGGGCCTGACCTCAACGGGAGGCGTCCACTCAAGCCTCAACCACCTCTTCAAGCTCCTCGAGATCTCAAAGGAGTATGGCCTGAAGAACACATACGTCCACTGCTTCATGGACGGTCGCGACTGTGACCCGAAGAGCGGCAAGGGCTTCATCGACGAGGTGCTCCAGTGCTGCGAGAAGAACGACGCACACATCGCAAGCATCGTGGGACGTTTCTACGCCATGGACCGCGACAACCGATGGAATCGCGTGAAAGAGGCTTACGACCTGCTCGTCGAGGGCAAGGGCAAGCAAGCTGACGACCTGCTCAAGGCCATGGACGAGAGCTATGAAGAGGGCGTGACCGATGAGTTCATCAAGCCTATACACAACGCCAAGGTGGAGGGAACCATCCAGGAAGGTGACGTCATCATCTTCATCAACTTCCGCAACGACCGTGCCCGCGAGCTGACCTATGTGCTCACACAGAAGGACATGACCGAGGAAGGCATGCACACCATCAAGGACCTGCAGTACTACTGCATGACCCCGTATGACGCCAACTTCAAGGGCCTTCACATCCTCTATCCGAAGGAAGACGTGCGTGACACGCTGGCCGAATATCTCTCCAACAATGGCAAGCGTCAGCTCCACACCGCAGAAACCGAGAAGTATGCCCACGTGACATTCTTCCTCAACGGCGGGCGCGAGAAGCCGTTCCCAGGCGAGGACCGCATACTGGTGCACTCACCGAAGGTGGCCACCTACGACCTGCAGCCGGAGATGAGCGCTTATGAGGTAAAGGAGAAGTTGGTGGGAGCCATCAACACACAGGAGTATGACTTCATCGTGGTGAACTTCGCCAACGGTGACATGGTGGGCCACACGGGTGTCTACAACGCCATCGCCAAGGCCGTGTGGGCCGTCGACCACTGCGTGAAGGATGTCATCGAGGCTGCCAAGGCCAACGACTATGAGGCCATCATCATCGCCGACCACGGCAACTCCGACCACGCCATAAACGCTGACGGGACGCCCAACACCGCGCACTCGCTCAACCCCGTGCCGTTCATCTACATCTCCGGCGACACCGCCGCCAAGGTGCGCAACGGCCGCCTTGCCGACGTTGCCCCCTCGCTGCTCCACGTCATGGGGCTGCCGCAGCCCGAGGAGATGACCGGCGAGAACCTCATAACCGACTGAAATACATAGCATACAGCATAACAGCAGCGGGGTGTGTCAAGACTGGCACACCCCGCTGTCGCTGCAAGTACTCCCGTGGGGAGTCGAACCCCAATCGATGGAACCGGAATCCATTATTCTATCCATTGAACTACGGGACCATGATGGCTTGCCGCCAAGCAATTTTTTGATTTCGCTATGCAAATTTAGCTATAATCTTGTAACTTTGCAAATAAGAAACCCACTTTGATATGAATGTGAAAATAGAACCATCGTGGAATGCGGAGCTTGCCGCCGAATGGGACAAACCCTATTTTGCGAACCTCGCGCAATTTGTGAAACAAGAGTATGCCCAAAAGCGCATTTTTCCTCCGGGCAAGCAGATTTTCGCCGCCTTCAACGCCACACCTTTCGATAAAGTGAAAGTGGTGATTCTGGGCCAGGACCCCTACCATGAGCCTGGACAGGCACACGGACTCTGCTTCTCGGTGAATGAGGGCGTGCCTTTTCCGCCATCGCTTCAAAACATATTCAAGGAAATTCACGACGACACCGGCGCGCCAATCCCCGCTAATGGCGACCTCACTCGCTGGGCCAGACAGGGGGTGCTGCTGCTCAACGCCACACTCACGGTGGAGAATCACCGCGCCGGCTCACACCAAGGCAAGGGTTGGGAAGAGTTTACCGACGCAGTGATAGCCCATCTAAGCGAACATCGCGAGCATCTGGTGTTTATACTGTGGGGGGCGTTTGCGCAAAAGAAGGGTGCAAAAATCAACCGGATGAAGCACTTGGTACTCACATCCCCTCATCCTTCGCCCCTCTCGGCATACCGCGGCTTTTTCGGCAACCACCATTTCTCGAAAGCCAATGCTTATCTCGCTCAGCACGGGCTGGAACCCATTAAATGGTGAGTGAGATCAACCACGAATAGCACCAATTTAACTAATTTGACACAACCCCATTTTATCCAATTAAGAAAATGCCGAACAGCATGTAGCCTGGTAAGGCATTAACTTGAGGAAATAGCATCAGCTAAATAAATACAAATGCGCGGACCCAGTTTCACAACTCGATCCGCGCCTGTTCTGTCTATTATTACCATTAAAAACTTGTCAAAATCATCATTGAATAATGAAAGACGAGAGTATTCTGATGCAAATTTCTTTCTTTTTCTTTTTTTGTGCAATAGGCTTGACAAATTCAGAAAAATATTCTATATTTGCCTTTAAATAGGCAGAATTGCAGAAAATTACTCTGCATTGTCTTTATGAAATAGAATGATTATGGTAGAGAAACTTGACGCAATCGACATTAAAATTTTAAAAGTGCTTCAGCAAAACGCTAAGCTCACCACCAAAGAGCTGGCTGAAGCCGTACACCTTTCAGCCTCACCCACTTTTGAGCGCCAAAAGCGTCTGGAGCGGGAAGGGTATATTCAAAAATACGTGGCGGTAGTGGACCCCGACATGGCTGGCAACGGTATGCTCGTGCTCTGCAACATCAGGCTCAAGCAGCACGGGAAAGAGTATGCCCGTGAATTTGTGGACGCAGTAAAAGACATGGAGGAAGTGACCGAATGCTTCAACACCAGTGGTGATTTCGACTATATGATTAAGGTGTTTGTGCGCGACATGCACCACTATCAAGACTTCGTGCTCAACAGGCTTGGTGAAATGCAGTCGATAGGATCTGTACACAGCGTGTTTGTGATCGGCACCGTTAAAAACGTGCATGCCGTGCCGGTGGCGCAATAAGCCACCGGGCCACAATCACCCCCAAAAAAGGACAGACAAAAAGGGCACCCCGAAATCACTTCGTGATGCCCATAGGAAAAAATAGTATGAATAAAATGAGGTAGTTTAAGGTTAATATCCTTATACTGCCACCACGATTCCGATGCACAGCACCGTGGTCACTACCAAATATCCTTGTTATCTTCCTTGCCACCTGAAAGGCGGCGGAACTATTCTCATTATAGAAAAGTGATCGGCTGAATCCTATGAATGCATATGGAACTTAAAGCCAAACAATACCAATTTACGCAAAAAAATTGCATTAATATTAATTGTCGACAAACACTCATACTCACCATTTCACACCACAAAGATATACAACAATCAGGTATTACGCAAACGTTTTAGTGTTTTCGAATCATTTTTTGTTTCATACCACACCCGTATCTTTTTGCATATTCTTTACATAATTACTTAATTTCAGCCAAGTTAATAAAAAATTCACCGTAGAATTAAATACATGGTAAAAGAAAGACACAAAGTAAATTAATTGGCATTTTTTATTAATTTTGCAAAATATTATAAAGTAATCATCCATTCCAAAGAAGCAACATCAAAAACTAAGGTGAGAGCCTGTAACTAAAAACTGAATGAGAAGTTTTTACCACATACTTACCCTGCTCACAATTCTGCTGCCAGCAGCGTTCACTTCATGCAAGGAGCAGATGAGCAACGACGTGGTGGTGCAGAACCAGAGCTTCACCGTGGCAGCAGACTCTGTGGTGGAGAGTGATTGGGTGGCGAAAGTGCTATCGCCAACGCATATCGTCACCAACTACTCACCTGCCGACACCTCCACGCTTGTCCACGACGGGATAGTGCGCTTCCGTCTGGCCTTCAACGGACACGACAACGAGCTGCCCCAGAACACCTGCCACTATGCCGCCATGGGGCGCGACACCACTGTCACAGCCTTTGAAGCCACACACACACTTCCGGCTAATGGCGACACCAAGGCCACAAAGTGGCATGTGAAAGTGGATTTGCGCAAAATGCTAAAAAAACTCGATGCCGACGGTATGTATGCCACTCCCACTGGCGACACTATCTATAAAGAGGAATTTAAGGGTGTATGGATAGCCGGTAACATTCCACCTCTCACATGGGACTGCTTCGACATAGAAAAGAACGCCAAACTAAAGCTGCACGAGACTGACTCTGCCGGTATCTATGAAATCACCATTCCCCTGCAGGTGAATCCTCAGCCTATCCCCTATTTCACGGAATGGAAAATCGACAAAGTCAACGAGAGCTACCCCATCATCAGCACCCCCATGCCCATTATCGACGCGCTGTATAACATGAGTGTGAGCGACGTTGCAAATGGGATGATGCAAGTGGATGGGGTGCCGACTTACCCGCTATGGGCCAATCACACACGCATAAGCTACCCCATCCTACTATCGCTTGCATACCTTAATCCAGAAGCGTCGATGGCGACACTGAGGAGCGCAGTAGCTAACGGTGTGATTTCGCATAAACATAAAGCGAGTGTGTGGCCTATCAACACCGAAGACATCTCGTGGACGATGGCAGCTTGGGAAATATATGCCGTGACCGGCGACAAAAAATGGCTCAAATGGGCATACAGCGTGGCCAAACGCACCATCGACGAAGAATATGAAATCAACAGCGACCGCTTCACCGGGCTGATTCACGGCGGAGGCCAGTTCGCTTTTACACAAGGGCAATTCTATCCCTCATGGATGGAATACAAGGACATTTATGAAAGTTGCTCGTTGGCGAACAACGTGTTTTTTGAACGCGCCTTTGAAATCCTCAACGATATGGGCGATGAGTTGGGCATCGACAGCGACTATGGCGAAAGAGCGCAAAACCTGAAGGATGCCATCAACGGAGCCTTGTGGAATGAGCAGCTTCACCACTATTTTCAATACACTTATGTGTATGCCGCTCCAGTGCAGTCGCCAGTAATCGACAATTTTGCACAAGCCATGAGCATACTGTGGAACATCGCCAGCGACGACCGAGCCGAAAACCTGATGATGTACACCCCAGTGAGCAGCTACGGCGTAACCGCCACCAGCCCTCATTACCAAAGCGACGACAAGGTGAACCTCAGCGAGGTGGTGACACCAATGGTGCAGGCGTTCTGGAACCTGGCGGCAGCAAAGACCGAGAACGAAAGTATGCTTCGCTATGGTCTGGGCGCCATGTATCGCGCTCAAGCGCTGTTCTGCGCCAACAAAGGCGCGCTGAATGCCTTTACTGGCATGCCTCTTGGCGCTGGAGCGGGCGACTTGGGGAGCGCAGCAGGCAATTTGGCCATGGTGTTCAGAATTTACGCCGGAATGACTTTTCTGCCCAACGGCATAGAATTCAACCCCTATGTGCCAGTGTTTCTCAACGGCAAGAAGGAAATCAAGGGATTTAAATACCGAGGCGCCACACTCAACATCACTATCGAGGGCACTGGCAGCGACATCGACCAGTTCTTTATCGACGGCAAGGAAACCAACGATAATTTCATAGACGCGAAACTAACTGGCGCGCACTCCATCCTCATAAAGATGAGCAACACAAAAAAAGCGCGCCAGCAAGTGACGCTGATGGGCAGCAACTTCAGCCTTCCACCCACCCCCTTAGTGCAATGGGGTAAAGACGAAAACACCTTGCTCAACTACTCAGCCCACACACGCTACCGCATGGTAATAAACGGGAATATAAGGTATGGCATCACCGACACGCTGTTTGCCATTCAGCCAGAGCGGTCGGTTTTCACCGTAAATAGCGTAATCAGTATTGGCAACCGCAGCTACAGCTATATCTCCAAGCCACATTACGTGATGAAGGAGGCACAGCAAATCCCATTCACGGCTTTTGCTGAAGCTGGCACCCTCCTTGTGAGGCAAGAGGTGGCCAAACGAGTGGCTGAGATGAGCACCGGCCGGAACCGTATGATCAGCCTTGAAGTGAATGTGCCCTCTGGCGGAGAGTACTATATCGACATTCGTTACGCCAATGGCATCAATCTTCCTATTTGCCCCACCGTGAGCGTGAAGGCGAACACCCACACACAGGGCACGATTGTGCTTCCACCACGGGGCGATGGCGAATGGCTCAACACCGGGTGGTCGAACATGATCAAGGCAGAGTTGCTTCGCGGGCACAACACCATCACCGTGGAGCGTATCGGAAACCACGGCTCAGAATCACCCGTGCTCCTCCACAGCATCCGTATCATAAAGAAGTGATTGGGTCATGACGCCATTTGCCCTGCCATTCACGCAGCTCAAAAAGTGGAAAGGCAGGGCAATAAACATTATCTATATCTATAAAACTGCGTTAGCCAAGGGGGAGGGTGCTACTTCAGAAGCGCCGCGCCCTCTTTGGTGAGGTAAGGCGTCAGACGCTTTACAGGAATCACCGCATAAGGCATGCCAGCCGCATAGCAGGCTATCTCATAAGGTCCATACAGGAAAATCACACCACCTTTCACCACCCATGGAGTGGCACCAGGGGCTGGGAAGATAGTAAAACTCACCCCCAAGCAATTTTTCAACTGTGCATTTGTTTTCACCTTAAAATACTTTTTCAGTCCGCCACGAATCATTAAATTCAGTTTGTGGCTTCTACGAACAAGGCTCTCGCTCATGTTCTTTCCGTCGCTCTTGCGGAAAGTGGCACCCACACGATAAGGCATACCATGTGCCGCCCCCATCGGGTAGTCGTATCCTTCCAATTCAAAGGTGACCAGCTTAGCAGTCTCATACACCTTTTTGAATGTAAACTTTGTGGTCAGGTCGGGTGTGTCATTTTCATCAGTCTTGATTCTCACAACCACCGCATCCACCAATTCGTCAGCACTGGCGAAGTTTATCAAGCTCACATTCATCAATTCAGCCATCCACTTCTTCACCGCCACGGCAAGTGCAGAATTGCCAGTTGGCACATCAATAGTGGCTTCTGCATAGGGAACAAAGTCGGTGCTCCATTCCTTGGTCCATTCCTTCGCATCAGCCGAAGGCTCCCATGTGCGCTTCGCATGCTGCCTATTCACCTCTAACACTCCTGCCGCCTGCATCATCATGCTCACCGACAGCGCCATCGTCAACACTAACGAAATTCTTTTCATCGAATTCATAATTTAGCCATTAAACATACTGATTAACTTACGGCAAAGATATATAAAAAATCGTTGCACAAATCATTTTATCCCCAAAATCACCTGGGCCACATATAGGAGTTTACACGATTTTTTGTAACTTTGCACGATAATATAAGAGATTTGTATGCAAAAAATTAGAAATGTTGCCATTATCGCTCACGTTGACCATGGCAAGACTACGCTGGTAGATAAGATGCTCGAAGCCGGCAATCTGTTCCGCGCTAATCAGGAAATGGGTACACAAATTCTTGACAGCAACGACTTGGAAAGGGAAAGAGGTATCACCATTCTGTCGAAGAATGTGTCGATCCACTACAATGGTTACAAAATCAACATCATTGACACCCCTGGCCACTCCGACTTTGGTGGCGAAGTGGAGCGTGTGCTGAATATGGCCGACGGCTGTCTGCTCCTCGTTGACGCATTTGAGGGTCCAATGCCACAAACCCGATTCGTGCTCCAAAAAGCTATCGAGATTGGGTTGAAGCCTATTGTGGTCATCAATAAAGTGGACAAGCCAAACTGCCGCCCCGATGAAGTGCAGGAATCTGTGTTTGAGCTGATGTGCAACCTCGACGCCACAGAAGACCAGCTCGACTTCCCCACCGTATTTGGCTCGGCCAAACAAGGCTGGATGAGCTTCGACTGGAATAAGCCTACCGACAATATCAATGCAGTGCTTGACTCCATCATCAAATACATACCAGGCCCTGAGATTGTGGAGGGCGACCCACAAATGCTTATCACCTCACTCGACTATAATTCCTACGTGGGACGTATTGCAGTGGGGCGCGTGCACAGGGGCGAGCTTACCGATGGCATGGAAGTGGCACTTTGCCAGCGCGACGGCAAGGTGGTGAAGCAGAAAATCAAGGAGCTTCGCACATTTGAGGGCATGACACAGGTGCATGCCGACAAAGTGAAAAGTGGCGACATCTGCGCTATTGTAGGCCTGGAAGGATTTGAAATTGGCGACACCGTGAGTGATCCCAACAATCCCGAGCCACTGCCACGCATAGCCATCGACGAGCCTACTATGTCGATGCTCTTCACTATCAACGATTCACCCTTCTTCGGCAAAGACGGAAAATTCGTAACCTCCCGCCATATCAATGAACGCTTGCAGCACGAACTTCAAAAGAACCTTGCGCTCCGTGTTGAAAAAACGGAAAGAGAAGACGCATGGAATGTGTTTGGCCGTGGCGTGCTTCACCTCAGTGTGCTGATTGAAGAAATGCGCCGTGAGGGCTACGAGCTTCAGGTGGGTCAGCCACAAGTGATTGTAAAGATGATCAACGGTGAGAAATGCGAGCCTATTGAAAGCCTCACCATCAATGTGCCAGAAGAATATTCCAGCAAAATGATCGACCTTGTCACTCGCAGAAAAGGCGAAATGACAATGATGGAAACGCAAAACGACCGCATTCACCTTGAGTTTAAGATTCCATCAAGAGGCATTATAGGCCTGCGCACCAATGTGCTCACGGCGAGTGCCGGTGAAGCCATCATGGCGCACCGCTTCCTCGACTATGAGCCTTGGAAGGGCGACATAGTGCGCCGCACCAACGGGTCGATTATAGCAATGGAAAGCGGCACAGCCTACGCCTACGCTATCGACAAACTTCAAGACCGTGGCAAATTCTTTATCTTCCCACAAGAAGAAGTGTATGCCGGTCAGGTGGTGGGTGAGCACAGCAAGGACAAAGACCTTGTGGTAAACGTGACCAAGAGTAAAAAGCTCTCCAATGTCCGCGCATCTGGCTCTGATGAAAAAGCCAAGATTGTGCCTCCAGTGGTATTCAGTTTGGAAGAAGCACTCGAATACATCAAGGCTGATGAATATGTGGAAATCACTCCACACCATCTGCGCATGCGTAAAATTATTCTCGACGAACTTGAGCGCAAACGCCTTGCAAAATCCACTGGTGCAGAGGAATAAGCATCAATAAATAGAATACCTCTATATACAAAAATTGGCTGCCATAATCATAAGGCAGCCAATTTTTGTATGCTCACGTATAAAAAAACAGTTAATATATGTCAAGGACGATTATGGCTATACACAACGTTAGTAATGTGCTGTATTAATGGGCGGACGCGACATGTCGCGTCCCTGTTGTTTGGATGTGCAAGTAAACGGGGGGGGGAAAAACCTAACACAAAACCTCTAATCTCTAACTTCTCCTAATACCATGTGACACCATTGCTGGAACTGGAATGCTTGTCGTATTTCACATCGCTAAGGATGCTCGACTTCACGGCTATGTGGAAGCTATAGCTCTTATATGGCCCTACGGGCACAAAGCTCGCGCTCATAGTGAAGCAGTGCATTTCTCTCGAAATATTGCAATTCATGTAGGCAATTTTATGCAAATCAAAGTTATAGCTTGCCGACATGGATATACTCCAATTTTTTGTAGGGCGCACATTGCCGCTCAAACTCAAATTTTGTGTCCAGCGCCCCTTATATTCCATACGTTTGTAATCAAAATCACCATAACCATAGTTAAGCGAATAGTTGAAGGTGAGACTCCAAGGAAAATCCCACTTCATATAGCCGTCGCTGTCAAGCTCTATGCCATTGTCGGTGGACTGGTCATCACCACGGGCCTGCTGGCTGTCGTCGTCGTCGAACACGCTCTTCTGCACATTTTTCTTCTTGTCCTTTCCTCGCCCAAAAAGCTTTTTGAACGTGTCGTTGTTGAGCGTATAGTTAAACGAGGTGCCAGTGCTTGCCAAGCGGCCCCAGCCACCGCCGTGGAAAAGACGCAATTTATTGATGCGCACAGGTGTTCCATACTTGTTCACACCATATTTATACACGTCCCAAGTAGCGCTCAAATTCAAGTTAAAGCCCTTGGTTATACGTAGCAGCATCGAGGTGTTCAGATTGCTCCACCGCAGAGAGTCTGCAGCAAAGTTATAACTCTGACTAAGCGTGAGATTTTCTATAAGCGACACCTTCTTGTAGCCCGTGCTATCTTGGTCGCTTTTCACCTTTGCCTCAAGGTTGTTGGAAATATTAAAGGATATCACCCCTGATTTTCCACTGGCAGCATTGCCATATAGTCCGTGGCTAAAATAAGAGTATTTCACCGGCTCTTTCGTACCATCGGCATTCACACGCTCATAGTGGCCATAGTATCCCCAGAATGGCGTGCTAAAGTCGGGCGAAGCCGAAAACGACACGCTCGGCGTGATCACGTGGCGTATCATGTTCACCTTATCGCCAAAAAACTTCAGTGGCTTGAAGAAGCCATAGAGTTTGGTGCTGAACGACAGGGAGAAATTAAAGTCGAACACATTATAGAAATTATAAGTGGTGTCACGAACCACAGCGTTCAGGTTCGGATCCCATTGCTGACGAATCTTATTCGTGTACATCCGGTCGTTGAGCGTGATGGCTGGCGTCACATTCAAGTATTTAAACACATTGAACGTGGCATTGATAGGCACTGTGTGCGACATGCCATTACGCCAGTCTTTCACAAGGCTCTTCTTGAAGAACTCGTCTTGCTTGGCAGTAAGCGAGTTCTGAAACCGTCCAGAATAGGATATTTTTATTTTCTCATACCAGCGCTCGTCGCCCACAGCCTTTTTTCTCTTGAAAGGGGCGAACTGGCTCATCGTCACCGTAAGGTTCGGGAACGAAACCGACAGTGTAGAGTCGGCTGTGCGCTGCGAAATACTGGCTGTGGTAGAGAAGCTCCACCTTGATCCAGGGCGCTTATAAGTCATGTTCACCGTGCTACTCTTAGTGTTTTCGGTGAAATTACTGTTATAGTAGTCGTCAAGATTGTTGCGCGAATAGCCACTGGTGGCGAAATTAACACTGGCGGAAAAACTCATATTGGGATTAGCCTTTTGATCCTGCGTGTGGGTCCATTGTACACGGAAGTTTTTCATCTTAGAGTAGTCTGCATCGCCTTTCTCACCATTCACAGTCACAAGGTAGCTCAAATTGAAGTTGCCATGAAATTTGTAGCGTTTTGCATAATTGCTTTGGGCAGTCAGCCCCCAGCCACCGCGCGTATATAGTTCGCCAGTCAAAGCCAAGTCGGCGTAATCGCTCAGCGCCAGATAATAGCCGCCGTTGCGGAGATAGAACCCTCGATTATAGTCTTCACCAAATGTGGGCACCAGCACGCCACTATGGTATTTTTCAGTGAAAGGGAAAAAACCGAACGGCACAGCTATAGGAAGCGGAAGGTCTTCAAGCACCATGTAGGCTGGACCAGTCACCACATCTTTCTTGGGGCGAATTTTACCCCTCGTGAGCTGGAAATAGAAGTGGGGGTGCTCGTGGTTGTCGCAAGTGGTGTATTTAGCGTTTTTGATATAGAAGTCCTCATCGCTCACCTTCTTGGTAATGCCGCCTGTGAGAAAGCCTTCGCCCTGCTCTGTGACAATATCGGTAATCAAGCCTTTTTCCGACTTGAAATTGTAGGTCATTGTCTTTGCCTCATAGGTGCCGCTCTTATCCTTAAACACTGGATTACCTGCGACTTCGCCAGAGGTGTCGATGGCACCGATAGCATACACCTCGCTCTTCGCCATATCCATATTGAGCCGTGACGCTGTGAGCTGAATGCCTCCGTAGGTGATATTGCCTTCGCCAAACATTCGGGCATTGTCCTTGCCATACATCACAATGGAGTCTTTTGCTGAAAAATTCACAATGTGGTCAAGATCGACACGCTCTTTTTTAAAGCGTGATGTGTCGGTGGTTGTAGCCTTATCTTCTGGCTTAACGCCCGCCAACGAGTCAACAGCAGCAGTTATACCGTCGTGAAGCGCAATCTGCGCCGACGCACCGCTCCTGTCTGGCATCAGCGAGGCCAGAATGGCAAGAGTAATCAATATGGGGAAAAAGCGGAGTTTCAAATTTGCGTAACACTGCAATTAGCCTACAAAATTAAGAATTTCTGCTCACCTATACGCCATATTAAGATACAGAAATGTGCGACTTTCACATTATTTACAAATAATTTTTGTAAAAACGTATTATGGCTGAGTATTTTGTCGAAAGAGAAATCAGGCACAGCGGTTACTTGAAATTCTGGTCAAGCGAAGTGTAATCAGGCTCGCCAAAAAGCGTAGCAAGGTCATCGAATCGCTTGATTGTGCCTGCGCCAAATTTGCTCAAAGAGCTGCGTACTTTGGCAATGGTTTTGCATCGCGTGATTCTCGACTTGCTGTAAAATTTGTCGGCATAGCACACCACTTTCTCTTCCACACTGACTGGAAGCATATCGCGAACTGGCAAGTCTAAATGCTGGTCGATGATGTCCTGCGCCGATATTCCCGACCCCGTGTGCCGCTCACACACCAGAGCGTGGCGATGCAGGCCAATCTCGTCAAGCATTTCGCGTCCGAGTATGCCATGTTTAATGTATGGCTCTTTTCCACAGCAGTAAATGCCTGGAGCATAGGTTTTGCAAATGCCGATATCGTGCAGCATAGCGGCCTCGAAGGCAAAATCAGCGTCCACCTCGCCACCATTAGCCTTGAAGCGAGCGCATAATTGCCCTGTGAGCAACGCCACCTGGGTGGAGTGCTTCACGAGCAGTTCATAATCGGGGTCACCCGGTTTATAGAATTTTGAAATGATAGACAGGTAGTCGAGCATAATAATAAAAGGCGTTGTGAATACCGTATGATAAATATCAAGAAACTATCGTCATTTTTTGACACACCATTAGTTTCTAAATAAGGCGGAAACATAAATGATTCCGCCTTACATATATTTCAGTAACAAACATTAGTCAATAGTTGTAAGCCAGCCGTGAGTGTCGGGGTACTCCCCTTTTTGGATGGCGAGCAAGCGTTGATAGAGCTGGGTGGTGACAGGTCCCGGCTTACCGTCCTTTGCGATAATGTAAGCCTTGTCGCGGTCAAAGTCATACACCTCACTAATCGGGGCACACACAGCCGCAGTTCCACACTCCGACGCCTCGTCCACTTCCGCAAGTTCTTCTACAGGAATCGGACGGCACTCCACCTTCAAGCCAAGGTCTTTAGCAATCTGCTGCAGGCTCATATTGGTGATGGATGGTAAAATGGAGTTTGATGCGGGGGTAATGTAGGTGTCGCCTTTTATAGCGAAGAAGTTGGCTGGCCCGCATTCATCAAGATAGAGTTTTTCCTTCGGGTCGAGGAAAAGCACGGCAGAATAGCCCATGGCGCGGGCGCGGGCTGTGGCCCTTAGGCTACCGGCATAGTTGCCGCCGGTCTTAAATCGGCCAGTGCCGCAAGGCGCCGCACGATCGTACTCACGGAATATCGCCACTTTAGTTGGCTGAAAGCCTGTCTTGAAGTATGGACCAACAGGACCTCCAAAAATCACCATCATGTAGTCGGTAGATGGCTGCACGCCAATTCGTGGTGTGATGCCAATCTGCACTGGGCGAATATAGAACGAGCATCCGCTCTCGAATGGTGGCACAAACCGCTTGTTCAGCTTCACCACGCTTTTCACCATTTTTAAAAATAATTCAGAAGAAATAGGCTCCATCAACAGCCCGTTTGCACTCGACTGAATGCGTTTCAAATTCTCCTCTGGGCGGAATATTCGAACCACGCCGTCCTTTCCCATGAAGGCCTTCATGCCTTCAAAAATTTCCTGGCCATAGTGCAGACAAGTGGCCGCCATGTGAATATTGATAGTTTCGGAGTCGGTAATTTCCATGTCGCTCCACTTCCCGTCGGTGAATGTGGCACGCACATTATAATCAGTCTTGAAATATCCGAATGACAAGGATGTCCAATCAATATTTTCCATATTACTCATTACACAATATAAATATAGTTGTTGTTGTTAAATTAATCCTACAAATCATCAGTTTAGCACCGTGTCCATAAGCAGCCACAGCGAGGCCCCTTTTTTGCAATAACTGGACAACATAAATAAGAAAGCGCCATACTCAAAGAGCCACCTTCTGCGTGATATTTCCAATTTTTACAATAAAAATCCCACGGGAGGCAATTTTCAATTCATAGCTACCCACATTCAATGTGGCTTGCGAAACGAGTTGTCCAAGAATAGTGAACACCCTTACCGTGATGCGGCGCTGCGTGCGAATCGTTATCGTGCCGTCTTTCCCGAAAATTTCCACACCATCGGTCAGTGATGGGTCAACCAGACTTCTGCCTTGCACCCTATGCTGAACTTCTCGCCACTGGAATTGATTAGAGGCAAGACCGCATATCGCAATACACGTCAGCATCAAAAATATGACCAGCGAGCGCTTCATGAAATCATTATAGCCGTTATTCAATTACAAAGTTACAAAAAAAATGTCATAGGAGAGCCAATACTCGCCAAATAGTGACAGCCGCCCCATAAATGCTACTGTCGAATGTGATGGAGCACCAGCCTTCCTAAAATCTTCACCTCTGCCCTGCGCGATAATTCTCCAGGGTTTGTACCAGGCTCTCCTTCGGGCACAGGAATACCCTTTGCCTTGTAATGCGCCTCCCAAAATTCTGGAATGCAGCCATTAGCGTCGCGGAATGTCATGGGCACCGTAGAGAAAATGGGGGTGCCATTACTGGCAACATAGCTTTTCTGCACCAGCTCGCTGCAATATATCTCATCGTCGCTGGGCATGTAGTCGAAATCATAGGACCGGCCAAGATAAGAAAACGCATTCTTCACCGACTGCTCCACATTAAAGGGTACCGACACTCTCCCCACTAAAATAAAAGGCGGCACAGAATCGGCCATGGGTTTGCTTTCAGCCCAGAGACTGTCTAAAGCGCAAACTCTAACTCCTCTATAATCCGCCTGTATCACAGAAAGGCTTCCTTTCTCTCCCTCCATGAAAAAAATAGCCACATGGTCGATAGGCAATTGACTGAGCCCTTCGGTGACTGCAGTTATGGCATTGCCTTTAGTATTAACCACAAAGAGCAGATCGGCATCGCGCAGACTATCGCTCGTCACTACACTCATGTGTGCATGGCAAAGCGAAGTGAATATGAAAAAAGATAGAATTATGAAACTTCTAAGCATGGTGCAAATTTACAAGATTCACTAAAACAAAACAATAATAGCGAGAAATATGGATAAAAATTGGCGAAATGTTTTGATATTAAGGGGAAAAGCCGTAAATTTGCACCGCAATTTTTAATAACAATATAAATTTTTCAAAGTAATGTACTTAGATTCAGAGAAAAAGAAAGAAATCTTTGGCACATACGGCAAAAGTAATACTGATACTGGTTCTCCAGAGGCCCAGATTGCATTATTCTCAGTTCGTATTGCCCACTTGACCGAACATTTGAAGGCCAACAAGAAAGATTATACCACTCAACGCGCACTGAAGATGCTTGTAGGTAAGCGTCGTCGTTTGCTGGATTACCTGATCCGCAAAGACATCAACCGCTACCGTGCCATCATCGCCAAGAAAGAGCTCGGCATCCGCAAGTAATCGGCCGGTTGAGAGATTTATCTCTAAAACAAACGAAGCAATACAGTGCCAAGAATGTTACATTCTTGGCACTGTTACTTTTATGAAAAATGCACAATTCACGATTTTTGCCGCTTTTTTTTCACAAGCTGATGCAGTCTTTTACCCACTTCTCATATCTATAAACAAATAGAGTACACCCATACCGTATTTATATATGAATGATGTTAAAGATATAGTTGAGAAAGTGAAGAACGGCGACACCGCTGCACTGAAAGCCCTCTATGAGGCGTATATTCCCATCATGAAGAATGTGTGTTCACACATAGTAGGCTCAGACCAGCACGCAACCGACGACATAGTCCAAGAGGCTTTCATACTCGCATACTACAACATCAATCAATTGAAAGACTGCTCTAAATTTGGCGCATGGTGCACATCTATCACTAAAAACTTGGCGCTGAAGCATATGGAGAAAAAGAGAAATCAAAAGACTTTTCCATTTTCTGCGCTGAGAAATGATAATATCGACTACGGGGACAGGGAGGCCTCAGAATCTGCGCTCGGCGAAAAGGAAATTTTGCGTCTCATCGAAAACCTGCCCAAAGGATATGCCAAAATATTCAAACTTAATGTCATAGAAGGCTATTCACATGGTGAAATAGCAGAAATGCTTGGCATAGCGCCACACAGCTCGTCGTCGCAACTGGCAAGAGCCAAGGCCCTACTCCGAAAAAAGATCAACAAACAAGGCCTTGCTGTGCTGACGCTAATTCTTGTAGGCGCATATTTCTACAAATATTTGCTAAAGCACACCGCTTCTTCACCGAAGATGATATCAGAAAGAAAAAGTGACAAAAACTCTGAAAACAACGACATCACCACTAAAAGCCACGCAAAAATAACGGCTTCCACCATCACTCGCGCTACCGCCATTAAGTATAACACTGGCGCTACTGGCAGTCATACGAGCACCGATTTCACAAAACCAGACTCTATAGAGTTGGTGGCCAAAGTGGAGCAGCCTACCGACACAGCGCAAGCAGCTTCTATCATAGCATCGGTGATGACCGACAGCATTCCGTCAGACACTGTAATAATCAAAAATCCCACTCCTATTATTCCGCAGCCAATCAACAGCTATTTTACAGAAGCCTCCACACAAAAAAAGAAGAGGAGCTGGGAATTCCTTGCCGCAGGGTCGGTAGGCCCTGCCTTGGCGCAAAGCGTGATAAAAGTCTTTGCAGGGGGCAATAATGATATAGGGTCGGATGCGCCACCCCCTGTTATTCCCGACAGAATCACTACATGGGAAGACTATTACAATTATCTCGTATTGAACGGACATTCAATTGTCAATGCTAATGCGCTGAAGTCCATTGCTCTGAATAATAGTGGAAAAATAATAGAGCGTGAACACCACGACAAGCCCATCACATTTGAACTGTCAATTACAAAATCGTTCAGCCACAAATGGAAAATTGAAACAGGATTGCGCTACTCTTACTTAAAATCGAATTTCACTTTAGGAGAAGGCGCTTACTACATCGACCAGACTCAAAGAATACAGTATTTAGGAATCCCAATTAGGACACTTTACAAATGGACAAGTCTAAAAAAATGGACGCTATATTCTTTGGCTGGCGTTCTTCTTAACATACCTATGCACGCTACTGTTAATGAGATTGACGTGACAGGCAATATAATTCCCTATAAATCAAAGTCACATATCACGCCGCCACTGCAATGGTCGATTGAATCCGGTATTGGCCTGCAGTATGACTTCACGCCTAAGTGGGGCATATATGTGGAGCCTTCCATCAAATGGTATATTCCAAACGGAAGCACTATCCACACAATCTGGACAGAGCACCCGTTCACCGTCACCGTGCCTTTTGGCATCAGATTTACATGGTAAATAAAGATGAGCATGCAGTCTTTCCTTCACACGCAATATCATAGTTGTAAGAATTCAAATCTTTCAACTATATGTATAAAGCAAAAGACTACTTACACAACGGGGTTCTATTCCTCAACAATGCTATGCGTCCACAGCGCAAAAAACTGAGCACGCTCATGATTTATTCCACCACTAAATGCCAATCGCGTTGCAAGCACTGCTCTATATGGCAAAAGCCCGTGGAGCATCTGGCGTTGCACGACATTATACAAGTGATGGGTAGCAAATGTATAACCAAACACACGACCGTAGGCTTGGAAGGTGGCGAATTTCTTCTGCATCCACAAGCCGACGAAATTATGAACTGGTTTATGCATCACCACCCCAACTACACGCTACTGTCAAACTGCCTCCAACCAAAACGTGTGATAGAAGCTGTAAGGAAATATCATCCGGCGCACCTTTACGTCTCTCTCGACGGCGACAAGGATACGTATAAGGCGATGCGTGGCTGTAATGGACACGACAGGGTGATTGAAGTGGTGAGTGCCCTTAAAAAAGAAGTTCCCATCTCACTGATGTTTTGCCTGTCGCCATGGAACAGCTTCAAAGATATGGAATACGTCATCAATGTGGCCAAAGAGCACGAAATCGATGTGCGGATTGGCATATACGGAACGATGGATTTTTTCAATACCACTGCAGAACTTCTCACCACCGACAACGGCAACTTCATCGAAAGCATTCCCCATAACATTCACGACACAGAGGAAAACTTCGACTTCGTGGCTTTATACAATGAGTGGAAGAACTATAAATTAAAATTAAGATGCCAAAGCATTTTTAGCGAGCTGGTAATTCACTCAAATGGAGATGTGCCCCTATGCCAAAACCTTGGCGTAACATTAGGTAATATTCACAATCAGTCGCTAGACGAAATTTTCAATTGTCGCGAAAATGTGAATACACAGTGCAAATATTCAAAAGAATGCAACAAATGCTGGATCAACTTCCACCGGAAATACGATATAATCCTACTGCGCAACCTCGAAAAGATATTTCCAAAGAAGCTCATTGAGCACTTCTATGGCAACTATCAATGGACAGCCAACGACAAAATAACATATAACGATTATTTCAAAAATATTAGCAAGGAATGATTAAAAGCATCATCAACAGATACAAGCACATTCGCAGCAAGCAGCTACTGGGCAAATCGTACACAGGACAATACGCATTCGTCGGGATAGGCAATCACAGCACAAACAATCTTTATCCGGTGCTTAGTTATCTACATGTTCCATTAAAATACATTTGTTGCAAAAGTCCTGACAAGCTGAAATTGATTGAAGCGGCATATACAGGAGTTAAGGCCACGACAAATTTACAGCAAATTTTAGTTGATGAAGACATTAAAGGGGTGTTCGTCTGCACATCGCCACAGTCAAATTTTCATATTGCGGCGGAAGTGATCAAAAGCGGAAAAGCTGCATATATTGAAAAACCTCCATGCCACAATTCTGAAGAGCTCAACACTTTGATAGAATACAGGGAAAAAGCAGACAAGCAGGTAGTGGCTGTGGGGCTGCAAAAGCGCTCAGCCCCCACCATCATAAAGCTAAGAAATGAAATTAATAAAGCTGGAGGCACAGTTACCTACAACTTAAAATACCTAACAGGGAAATACCCAGAGGGGGACATTCTTACCGACCTGTTTATTCATCCAATAGACTGCATAGCGTATTTATTCGGCAATGTGGAAGATATTAAAATGGAAAAAGTGGAAAATCACACCCTTTTTTTGATAATGAAGCATAAGAAAGCAGCGGGAATTGTAGAACTTTCCACAAACTACTCCTGGACTGGAAGTAAAGAGCACCTTACAGTGAACACAAGCAAGGGTATCTTCGAATTAGACCAAATGGAAAAGCTCAAATGGAAAGGCAAGCCAAAAAGCATGGCTGGAGTACCGTTAGAAAAGATTTTCCATCAGCAAACAATCAAGAAGAACTTAGTTGAGCGTAACAACTTCGTGCCAACACTGCAAAATAATCAAATTTACAGCCAAGGATACTATGACGCCATCAAAAACTTCATCGACCGTGTGGAAAACAAATATGACGCCGAAATAACCACATTAGAAAACATTATCGAAACTTACAGAATATTAGACCACATACGCCACAATTAGCCTCTATTTCCCCCACCCAACACTCCATACCCAAATTTCATTAACAAAATTCTATAAAAGTACACTTGCCACGTAGGGACGCATGGTCCGTGCGTCCGCCACCCCCACCATTGAAAAAACAAAAACATAAACGAAAATAAGGAAAAAACAAGAAAAAAAAAGAAAAGAAAAGACAACCCATGCATGGCAAGACTGAATATCGGACCCGGACGCACGGCTCGTGCGTCCCTACGCCACCAACTGAGACATACAGCCAATGTATCGAATGACAAAAAATTTCTGCGGGATCCGCGGAATCCGTGGGAGGCACCAACACTTTCTATATTGCAGCATCATATCCTTTCTATTATTTTCTGATTCTGGTCGCCCAGCAGGGGGGGGAAAAAAGTGTGGGGATTATGCGTGGGCT
>DLLC01000020.1 GCA_002476625.1 Porphyromonadaceae bacterium UBA7572
ATCTTCTTTATATCAGCCTTTCTTACGAATGCCATCCTGCTGCTCAATCTTGATGCCTTCAGCTTTCCGTTAGCCACAAGTTTGTAGATATACTGTCGGGTGCATCCCATCAGAATGGCTGCTTTGGAGAAGGTAAGATACTCCTGATGTCGCAGATCCATGATTGGCTCAATACCGTTAATCAAGTCCTGCTGTCTTTTTTTCCTAAGACGTTTTGCCTCTGCCTGGCATTCCTCGGAACAATATTTCTGCATACCGCTTCTTGGCACGAATATCTTGCCACAAAATTCACATTTTCTTGTTGGTCTCATACTCTTTGATATTGCTATGTTCTACATACTTTGATCATTCCACCGATGGAGTAAACGGAAGTGAACCATTGACAACCTTTGTCAACCCAGTCCACGATATAACGCTTTTTGCCTATCAGCTTCAAATCTGTCCTCCATTGTAACCACTCGTAAACCCTTGTCAACTACGTTCACGATATGACAAAATAAAAGCTCCGCAAATTCTCCACGGTAGAAATACGCTGCAAAAATATGTGGAAAATCGGGAACTGCCAAAAAGCACTCAGAAAGTGTTAAAAATCAAAGAGTATTGAAAATCAAGGTTTTATGATTAGTTAGTCATGGTAAGTTATGGTTAGTTATAAGGCTCTAAATACAATATGAAATTTTGAGGATAGGAGGTGAAATTGTAACTTTGAGGAGTGAAATCACTAATAGAGAAACGAGTATTTGTGACGACGATGAAGAAACGGATAGGACTTTATGCTTTGCTAGTGGCTGCGCTTTCCATGGTAGCGGGCTGTGGCAGAGCGCAGAAAAATGGCGATGTGGCAGGTGGCGACTACTCGCTGTCGTGGAATTTGCAGGGTGTGCTGGCTTCGGATAATGTGATTGACTCCGTTAGCTTTTCTGTCAATGGCAAGCATGTGCAGACTTTGGCAAGCATGAAGGATGGCGTCTACAAGTTCAGCGGCACGGCTGAAGGCGGAGATGTGGCGAAGCTCACGGCTTATATCAACCATTCTAAAATTGTGACAAGCGTGCTGGTGGCCCTTGAGGGTGGTGACATCTGCATTGACAACGATAGCCAAAGCGCAGTGGGCACGCCTGTCAACGATGCGGCTTCCGACATCGTGGCAATGGTGGTGAATGGGCAGGGTGCTCCGTCGGAATACACTGATTTTGTGTTGGACCACGCCAAAGACTTGCGCTCGCTCCTGGTGGTGGGCAACGAGGCGTTTCGCAGCATGCTGGAGCCGGCGGAGATGAAAAAGCTGTTTGGTATGCTGTCGCCGGAACTGCAGCACTCCACCTATGGGAAGGAAGTTAAAGCGGCGATTGACAAGTCTTGCTCCACGCTTGCTGGCGCAAAGTATGTGGATTTCACCACCAACTACAAAGGCAGAACCCAGCATTTGAGCGACTATGTGGGCAAGGGAAAACTTGTGGTGGCCGACTTCTGGGCAAGCTGGTGTGGCCCGTGCCGCGACGAGATACCAAACTTGATAAGCCTACATAAAAAGTATGCCGGCCGTGTAACGGTGCTTGGCATAGCCACTTGGGACGATCCTTCCGACACTGAAGCTGCCATTGCCGAGCTGAAAATTCCTTACCCACAGATGCTGAACGCTCAGAATGCCGGCAGCGACGCTTATTCCATCACGGGCATTCCAGAAATCATTGTCTTTGCCCCAGATGGCACAATTCTGCACCGTGGCTTACGCGGCAAAGCCCTTGAAAACGCTGTCGCTGATTTTTTGAAACGCAATAAATAAAAATAATGGCTTATTTTCGTAGAAACAGCTTTCCTCGCAGTGGCTCTTCACGCCAGGCTGTTCCGCACTTGGCTGGCAATTTCGCCGCCATAGACTTTGAGACGGCCAATGCGCTACCATCGAGTGTGTGCAGTGTGGGCGTGGTGGTGGTGCGCGATGGTGTGGTGGCTGACAAGTTCTATAGCTTAATTCATCCTACGCCCAATTATTACTTGCCCACCAATGTGGCGGTGCATGGCATTCAGAAAGAGGAAACCGAGGGTGCGCCGCGCTTTCCCGAAGTGTGGGCGCAAGTGGAGCCGCTTATTGAGGGGCTTCCATTAGTGGCTCATTTCAGCCAGTTTGACGAGGGCTGCCTGCGAGCCGTGTTTCGCACCTACGACATGGACTACCCCGACTATGAGTTTTACTGCACTTGCCGTGCCTCGCGCGCTATATTGGGGTGTGCGCTCCCCAACCACAAGTTGCCCACCGTGGCGGCCTACTGTGGTTTCGACCTCACGCGCCACCACAATGCCATAGCCGACGCCGAAGCCTGCGCAGCCATAGCCTTAAAGCTGATGCAGTGACAGCGCCATCAATGAGGCATGATCACGATGATAAGGGCACACTAACTATATGCTCAGCATGTCGCGAACTTCCATCAGGGCGAAGCCTAAAAGGTTCGTTCCGCGCCAGTTGTATGGGTTGCCTATTCCTGCTTCTGACGCTTGCATACCGATGCCCCAAATCTTATCGTAGGGGCTTGCCTCTACAAGCACTTTGCCGTGTGTGTTGATAAGAAAGCTACGCAATTCGGGGCTCTGCTCGAATTTGTAGAGATTGCCTTTCACTACGATGTCGGGCGCCACTTGGCTCCACTTGTTCTCGTCAAAGTTTTTTACTATGCGTCCTAAAGCCTTTATTTCTTTTGGGTCGTCGCTTGCCAGAATAAGCTGGCGTGTGTCGGCGTCGCCAAAAACGCGGGCTTTTTCTGCCATCATATATTGCTCTGCACTGCTGTAAGTGGTGCCATCAGCAGTGAAATTGGCTGGAAACCATTGGCTGAGGCATGCTTTGGTGATTTTTCCGGGCTTTACATGGTGTCCCCAAAAGAAGATGTAGTCAAGCGGTTCTCCTGAGTTGAATCTGTCTTTAATGATTTGTAGTGAGTATTTCATAATAGCGTATGTTGATGCAAATGTTACAACAAATATAATTATTTTTTTTTGATTTCGGCTAAACTTGTGTTTTTTAAGACTACAGGTGTTGAAAAACGCCAATACTTTATGGGAAAAGATGGTTTGTCTTTACAAATCAAGCTTGTTAAATAGTCATGATTAAAGAAAGCCTTGGAGCGAGAAATGCTGCTCCAAGGCTTTGCTGTGTCTGTATAAAATGTGCGTTATATGCCTTTTTCTTTGGCAGGCGTACTATTTTTTGCTCTGCTTTGCCCAGCTGTCTTTCAAGCCGATGGTGCGGTTGAACACCAGCTTCGACTCGGTGGAATCGGAGTCTACGCAGAAGTAGCCGATGCGCTGGAACTGGAACTTGTCGCCCTCTTTTGCGATCTCTGCGAGGAATGGCTCAATCTTGGCGTTTTCAATCACCTTGAGCGAGTCGGGGTTAAGAAGCTCGCGGAAGTCGTGCTCGGTGTCGGCACTTGGATTTTCAACGGCAAACAGTCGGTCGTAAATGCGCACTTCGGCATCTTTGCAGTGGCGTGCCGATACCCAGTGGAGCGTGCCTTTTACCTTTCGGTTGGCGCCTTCCATACCGCTGAGGGTGTTGGGGTCGTAGGTGCACTGAATTTCGGTGATGTTGCCGTCGGCATCCTTGGTGCAGCCAGTGCACATGATGATGTAGGCTCCCTTCAAGCGAACTTCTTTGCCAGGGGTCATACGGAAGAATTTTTTAGGAGCGTCTTCCATAAAGTCGTCGCGCTCAATATAAATCTCGCGGCAGAATGGCATCTGGTGAGTGCCGGCGTTTTCCTGTTCGGGGTTGTTGTCCATCTCCATCATTTCCTCTTTGTCTTCAGGATAGTTGGTGATGACCACTTTCACTGGATTGAGCACGGCGCACACACGGTCCGCTTTTTTATTGAGGTCTTCGCGAATGGCGTGCTCAAGAAGGCTGATGTCGTTGAGCGCCTCAAACTTGGTGTAGCCAATGGTGCTGATAAAGTTCTTGATTGATTCAGGGGTGAATCCTCGGCGACGCAGACCACACAGCGTAGGCATACGTGGGTCGTCCCATCCGTTCACCAGCCCCTCTTTCACCAGTTGGAGCAGTTTGCGCTTGCTCATCACGGTGTAGGTGAGGTTGAGGCGGTTAAACTCTATCTGCCGAGGGCAGTATTCTGCAGCCTTGTCGCCTGCCAGTTCTCTTACGAACAGGTCGTAGAGTGGTCGGTGAGGTACAAATTCAAGGGTGCAGATAGAGTGTGTCACGCCCTCGAAGTAGTCGCTCTGCCCATGTGCGAAGTCGTACATGGGATACACTTTCCACTTGTCGCCAGTGCGCCAGTGTGGGCGCAGAATGATGCGGTACATGATAGGGTCGCGGAAGTGCATATTATCGCTTGCCATATCGATTTTTGCGCGCAGCACCCGGCTGCCCTCGGCAAACTCGCCCGCGTTCATGCGGTTGAAGAGGTCGAGATTCTCTTCCACCGAGCGGTTGCGGTAAGGGCTTTTCTGACCAGGAGTGGTGGGGGTGCCCTTTTGTGCGGCTATTTGTTCGCTTGTCTGGTCGTCGACGTAGGCCTTTCCCTCCTTGATAAGGCGGATGGCAAAATCGTAGAGCCGCTGGAAATAGTCGCTGGCATA